>CAJOKK010000001.1:0-25891 GCA_905235165.1 uncultured Atopobiaceae bacterium
TCACCTACGACGAGGTCATCGACATCCTGCTGCAGGCCGAGCGCAACGGCTACGTGCACCAGATCACCAACATCGACGGCGAGGACAAGATCTTCGCCATCTGCAACTGCGACGCCACCGTGTGCTACGCCCTGCGCACCAGCCAGCTCTTCAACACGCCCAACATGAGCGCAAGCGCCTACCGCGCCCATGTTGACGGCGACAAGTGCGTGGCCTGCGCCGGCTGCGTCGAGGTCTGCCCGGCCGGCGCCGTGCAGCTGGGCCAGAAGCTCCTGACCTGCCACGGCCAGATCAGCTATCCCACGCAGCCCCTGCCCGACGCGCGTACCTGGAGCGAGGCTGACTGGGACTTCGACTACAAGAACAACAACCGCATCGAGTGCCACGACTCGGGCACCGCGCCCTGCAAGGTCGCCTGCCCCGCGCACGTCTCGGTCCAGGGCTACCTGCGCCTGGCCGCCCAGGGCCGCTACCGCGACGCACTGGCCCTCATCAAGCGTGAGAACCCCTTCCCCGCCGTCTGCGGTCGCGTCTGCAACAAGCGCTGCGAGGCCGCCTGTACGCGCGGCACGGTAGACGACGCCGTGGCCATCGACGACGTCAAGCGCTTCATCGCCTCGCAGGACCTGGAGGCCAACGAGCGCTACGTCCCCGAGCCCACCATCGCCTCCACGCGCGGCCGCCATCCCGAGAAGATCGCCATCATCGGTTCCGGTCCGGCCGGCCTCACCTGCGCCTACTACCTGGCCGACATGGGCTACAACCCCGTGGTCTTCGAGCGCGAGGATGAGCCGGGCGGCATGCTCACCTACGGAATCCCCTACTACAAGCTCGACAAAGACACCGTGGATGCCGAGATCGACGTCATGTGCGAGATGGGCGTCGATATTCGCTGTGGCGTCGAGGTGGGCACGGACGTCACCTTGGATGAGCTGCGCGAAGAGGGTTTCAAGGCCTTCTACCTCGCCATCGGCTGCCAGGAGAGCCGCAAGCTCAACATCCCGGGCGAGAACGGCAAGGGCGTGATCTCGGCGCTCAAGCTGCTGCACGATGCCTACGACAACCCCCTGCTTCCCATCGACGGCGACGTGGTGGTCATCGGCGGTGGCAACGTGGCCATGGATGCCGCACGCGTTGCCCGTCGCTGCGGAGCTGATCACGTCAAGCTCTACTGCCTGGAGCAACGCGACGAGATGCCCGCAACCCCCATCGAGATCGCCGAGGCAGAGGAAGATGGCGTGGAGATCACCGGCGGCTGGGGGCCTGCCTGCATCGACCTGGACGAGAAGGGCCGCGTGCGCACCGTCGCCTTCAAGCGCTGCATGAGCGTCTACGCCGAGGACGGGTCCTTCTCCCCCTCCTACGACCAGACCGAGACCCTGCTCGTTCCCTGCGACCATGTCGTGCTCGCCGTGGGCCAGCGCACCGATTGGGGCGAGCTCCTTGCTGGCAGCGACGCCGAACCCACCCAGGGAGGCCGCGTTCAGGTCGACCCCAAGACCTTCCAGAGCGCGGTGGACGACGTCTTCATCGGCGGAGACGCCCTCACCGGCCCCTCCTTCGTGATCGACGCCATCGCCCAAGGTCACGAGGCAGCCATCAGCCTGCACCGCTACGTGCAGACGGGCTCCAGCCTCACAGTCGGGCGCAACCAGCGTCACTACGTCGAGCTCAACAAAGACGAGATCCTGCTCAGCCCCTCAAGCTACGACCACGGCGCGCGCCAGAAGGCTGACCCCATCGAGCCCTATGACGGGATGGTGGAAGCCTGGGAGGACTACACCGGCACCTTCGACGAGGAGCAGGTGAGCGCCGAATGCGCACGCTGCCTCTCCTGCGGCGTCTCGGTGGTGGACGCGAACAAGTGCATCGGCTGCGGCCTGTGCACCACGCGTTGCGAGTTCGACGCCATCCACCTCTCGCGCGACGTGCCCGAGGCAAGCCGCATGTATCGTGCGGAAGACAAGGTCAAGGCCATTCTCCCCTACGCGGCCAAGCGCGGCATCAAGATTCTGCGTGGCAAGAAGGGCCCGAAGGCAGCGAAGTAGCGGCACAGGGCTAAGATAGAGGTCAGTACGTGATCGGCCGGGCGGCAGGCGTCGCCCGGCCCTCTTATGAAAGGCGACGAACATGAAGCGACCGAACGCATGGAACGACTACACCGACGCACAGCTCGAGGAGCTTGAGGCCCTCTCGGCTGACTACCGCGCCTTCATCAGCGTGAACAAGACCGAGCGCGAGTGGTGCGCCGCCGGCGTCGAGCTGGCAAGGCGTGCGGGCTACCTGAGCCTGGACGACTGCGTGCGCGACGGTCGCACCCTCAAGGCTGGCGACCGCGTCTTCGCGACCAGCCACAACAAGACCCTCATGCTCGTCGAGCTGGGCAGCGAGCCGCTGAGCCGCGGCCTGAACATCCTGGGCGCCCACACCGACAGCCCGCGCCTGGACATCAAGCAGGTTCCGCTGGAGGAGACCGACGGCATCGCCTACCTCGACACCCACTACTACGGCGGCATCAAGAAGTACCAGTGGCTCACCCTGCCGCTGGCCCTGCACGGCGTGGTCTGCAAGAAGGACGGCACGACCGTTGACGTCTGCATCGGCGAAAACGAGTTCGACCCCGTCTTCTGCGTGAGCGACCTGCTTCCCCACCTCGGTAGCGAGCAGATGGACAAGAAGGCCTCCGAGTTCATCCCCGGCGAGGCGCTTGACGTGATCGTGGGCAACCGTCCCCTCAAGCTCGACGCTGACGACAAGAGCGAGCCGGTGCGCGCGCAGGTCATGCAGCTCCTCGCCCAGCAGCTCGACATCGACGAGGAGGACCTGCTCTCCGCAGAGCTCGAGGTGGTTCCGGCCGGCCCCGCCCGTGACCTGGGCCTCGACCGCTCGATGATCTTGGGCTACGGCCACGACGACCGTTCCTGCTCTTATCCCTGCCTCAAGGCCCAGCTTGCCGTCAAGGCCCCACGCCGCACGGCGGTGACCCTGCTCGTCGACAAGGAGGAGATCGGCAGCGTGGGCGCCACCGGCATGACCTCCACCTTCTTCGAGGACACGATTGCCGAGATCTGCGCCCTGGCCGGCGAGGGCGACGCCCTTTCGCTCAGGCGCTGCCTGCGCAACTCGCGCGTGCTCTCCTGCGACGTCTGCGCCGCCTTCGACCCCGCCTACGCCTCGGTCTACGAGAAGAAGAACGCCGCCTTCATGGGCCACGGCCTCTCCTTCATGAAGTACACCGGCGCGCGCGGCAAGTCTGGCTCAAACGACACCGACGCCGAGTTCGTGGCCGAGGTGCGCCGCATCATGGACGCGGCCGGCGTGCACTTCCAGACCTGCGAGCTGGGCAAGGTCGACGCGGGCGGCGGCGGGACCATCGCCTACATCCTCGCCCGCTACACCATGGACGTCATCGACTGCGGTGTGCCGGTGATCTCTATGCACTCGCCCTGGGAGGTCATCAGCAAGGCTGACCTCTATGAGGCCTACCGCGCCTACCAGGCCTTCCTCAACGACTAAGGCCCAGCTGACGTGCACGAGCTGGGAATCGTCTTCCACATGATCGACACCTTGGAGAAGGTCGCAGAGCAAAACGAGCTGACGACCATCTCCAAGGTGTCTCTCAACTTAGGTGAGGTCTCCGGCGTCCTGCCCGACTACCTGCTCGACTGCTGGCGCTGGGCGGCAGATCGCACCGAGCTTCTGCACGGGGCTGAGCTGTCCGTGAATACGATCGAGGCCGTTACCGTCTGCAATGCCTGCGGGCGCAGCTACGAGACAATTCCCCACGGCAAGACCTGCCCCCATTGCGGCAGCCCCGATACGGTGCTCCTACGAGGCAACGAGGTCGAGATCGACAGCGTAGAAGCTCCCGAGTGATTCAGTTACCGTCAGGCCACCCCCTGGAGATGCGAACGGCGCCAGTGAGTCAGTTACCGGAGACCTTTTTGACTCATTCACTTTTTGATATACATATCAAAAAGTGAATGAGTCAAAAAGGTCTCCGGTAACTGACTCACTGGCGTTCTACCAGCGGGTATCCCACTTGGTCATCAGGCGCATGCCGTTGAGGATGACGATAAGCGCCACGCCCGTGTCGGCAAAGACCGCAGCTCCCATGCCCGCGATGCCCAGAACCACGAGCACGAAGACGACGGCCTTCACGAGAATGGCCAGGCAGATGTTCTCGCAGACCACATGCATCGTGCGCTCGGAGAGACGCAGGAACTTCGGCAGCTGCAGGAGGTCGTCGGACAGCAGGGCCACATCGGCCACCTCGAGGGCCGTATCAGATGCAGCCGCTCCCATGGTGACGGCAAGATCGGCCGTGGCAAGCGCCGGCGCATCGTTGATGCCGTCACCCACCATGGCCACGACCTTACCATGCGCCTGCATGTCGCGCACGTACTGCACCTTGCCGTCGGGAAGCAGATCGGAAACCACGTGGGTCATGCCGATCGGCTTAGCGATGGCCTCGGCCGCCTGGCCATTGTCTCCGGTCAGCATCTCGAGCGACTGCACGTGCGAGATGGCGTTCAAGCCCGCCATCGCCTCGGCCGCCTCGGGGCGCACCGTGTCTGCCACCCCCACCACGCCGAGGGCTTGCGAGCCGCGCATGACGACAAGCGCCGTCGCACCCATCTCGGCCACCTGCGAGACCGCCTCTTGCTCAGCCTCGCTCAGCTCGCCCTGCTCCTGGGCAAAGACGAGCTTGCCGATGGTGCAAACCTGGCCTTCGATGCTGCCTTGCACGCCGTTGGCTGCGATCTCTTGAATGTCGCTCGCCTCCAGATCGTCCATCTGGCGCTCCGCAGCCCCAGCCACAACGGCACGAGCCAAGGGGTGCGTCGAGGAGCACTCGAGTGCACAGGCCGTCGCCAGCAGCTCATGCTCACTCACGCCGGCGAAGGGGCGCAGCGCGACCACCGAGGGATTGCCCGTCGTGAGGGTGCCGGTCTTGTCGAAAGCCATCGCGGTCACCTTGTTGGCGATGTCAAAGTAGGCACCGCCCTTCACGAGCACGCCGTTGTTGGCCGCACGCGTGATGGCCGAGACGAAGGAGACCGGCGTTGAGATGACCAGCGCACAGGGGCAGGCCACCACGAGCAGCGACAGCGCCCGGTAGACCCAGTCGTGCCAGGTCTTGCCATCAAAGCCGGTAAAGAGGCTCAGCAGCAGCGGCACCGCGATGCCGAGCACCAGCGCACAGCTCACGACGATGGGCGTATAGACGGCGGCAAAGCGATCGACGAAGTTCTCGTAGGGAGCCTTCTCGGCCTGCGCGCCCTGCACCATGCCCACGATGCGCGAGAGCATGGTTTCGTCCGAGCAAGCCGTGACCTCAAGCTCGACCACGCCGCTCGTGTTCAGCGCACCGGCAAAGACCTCATCACCCTCGCCCTTGTCCTTAGGCGTGCTCTCGCCCGTAATGGCCGCCTCGTTGAAGGAGGAGGAGCCGCTGAGAATGACGCCGTCAAGCGGCACGCGCTCGCCGGGCAGCACGCGGATGCGCACGCCCTCCTCGAGCTCGGACACCTCAACGTCGCGCACGCCGTCGCCCTCGACCACGTGCGCGAGGTCAGGCGCAAGGTTCATCAGGTTCTTGATGGAGCCGGTGGTCTTGCGCATAGACCAGCCCTCAAGCCACTCGCCGATCTCGTCGAGGAAGATGACGATGGCAGCGTCGCCAAAGACCGAGCTATCGCCCAGAAATCCCATGATGAGGGCACCAATGACCGCAAGGGCCATCAAGACGTTCATGTCGGCCGTGCGGCGGCGCAGCGAGGCGATAGCCATCGGCATGATGTAGACAAGGCCCGCCAACGCGGCGCCCACATAGAAGGGAATGGCCCCCGCCTCGTCTTTCACGAGATGGTCGATGACAAGACCAATGAGCAGCAGCACGCCCGAGAGGCACATGAGCACGTACTCGCGATGCTCCCAATACCAGCTGCGCTTGGCCGAGAGCTCCTCGCGCTCCTCGTCGGAAAGCTCGAGGTCCTGGCCGCAGGAGCGGACGGTCGAGAGGATCTCGCGACGCGCCTCGTAGGAGTCTGCCGCAGGATCCAGCACGACATCGAGCGTGGCCGTCGCGTAGACGATGCGGGCGTCCTTGACGCACTCCAAGACGCGCACGGCGTTTTGCGTGTTCGTCGCGCAGCTGGGGCAGTCGATGCCGAGCACGTGATAGGTCAGCGTGGGCTTCTCGCTCAGCTCGCGCGTCTGGGGAACGTGGTCGTGGTCGCAGCCGCAGTCGCACGAACCATGCTCATCCTCGCAGCAGCAATCGTCATCGGGGCAGCCGCAGTGGTTATGATCGCAGCAACAGGCGTGATCGTGCTCGTGAGCATCGTGGTGTTCCTGCCCCTTCGCATCCCTCTTTTTCAGCATGGCTACTCCCCTTCCCCAGTTGTCAGTTCTGCGGCATGGCTCAAGCCAACGCCGATAAGCTGCGCCACATGCTCATCGGCCAGGCGGTAGATTACGCGCTGGCCCTCACGACGTGCGAACACAAGGCCACGATCGCGCAGCATCCTCAGCTGGTGCGAGATAGCCGACTGCGAGACCTGGCAGATCTCCTGCAGCTCAGAGACGCTACGCTCGCCTGCGCAGAGGGCCGCGAGAATGCGAAAGCGCGTGTAGTCGGACAAGGCGTCAAAAATCTGCGTCGCACCGTAGACGACGTCCTCGTCCAGGGCGAGACGCGCGGTCTTCTCGTCAAGATGGGCGGCATCACAAGCCATGGCAAGCCCCTTTCTTCCTGTCTTACCCATTAATATATGAGCATCTGTTCATACTTTCAAGTCTTTGCACGCAAACCAACCGCCAAGCGGTAAGCGGGCCCACCAACTCACACGTACCAGCCTCCCCCAAACAGCACGTCGGCGTCCACGTTCAGGTCACACTGCTACTATGCTGCATAGCCAAAAGACGGACGTCCGAAGGGAACCCATGAAAAGGGCAATGACCATATCCTACGAAGTGGGAGACAACCTCTACATCAACCTCACCAATAAGTGCCCCTGTGCCTGCACCTTCTGCATCAGGAACAATGCCGACGGCGCCTTTGGCTCCGACCCGCTGTGGCTGGAGCACGAGCCAACGCTGGAGGAGATCAAAGACGACCTCTCCCAGCGTGACCTCTCCGCCTACCCGGAGGTCGTGTTCTGCGGATACGGCGAGCCAACCGAGCGCCTCGACACCGTCCTCGACGTTGCTGCCTACCTCCACAGCCTCGAGAGCTGCCCCAAGCTGAGGATCAACACAAACGGGCTCGGCAGCCTTGTGAACGGCCGTGACATCACCGGCGAGCTCTGCGATGCCATGGACATCATCTCCGTGAGCCTCAACGCGGCAACGAAAGACGAGTACCTGGCGCTGACACGCCCCCGTTACCCCGAGGCCTTCGAGGCCATGCAGCGCTTCATTGCCGACTGCGTCAAGACCGGCAAGGCAGAGGTCATGACGACCGTGGTCGACATCATTCCCCAAGAGCAGATCGAGGCGGCGCGCACCCTGTCTGAGAAGCTTGGCGCCAAGCTGCGCATTCGTAAGTACGAAGAGCCCGAGCAGGCCTAGCTCGGCATCAGCTCGATACAAAAGGGGGTGCCCCTCGCCTTGCGTCAACCGCAAGATGAGGGGCACCCCCTTTTATGGCAGCCCTTTCGCAGCCCTTAGCCAGCGTGACTCGCCAGCCACACGCTCCATGGGGTCGCGTAGTCGCTGTCCTTGTTCTCCTGAACGTACTGGTAGAAGAGCTTAGCCATCGCTTGGCGCTCCTCGTAGATCTTCTCCTTGAAGCTGTCCTCATGGTCAACGTAATCAAGGTAGGTGCCGCCGAACATGGCCTGGCGAATCTCGATGTCCTCAAGCGGCACGTTCGGGTTCTTCATCATGTCGTAGGCCGCCATGAGCGCGCCCGTGCGTCCCTTGCCCGCGTGGCAGTGGAAGTGCAGCCAGGAGTTGTCCATGTCGATGCTCTTGACGAAGTCCACGAACTGGTCCATCTCCTCTGGGGAGGGCCAAGAGTGGTCAAGGATGGGAATGCGCACGTAATGCAGGCCCTCACCCTCAACAAGCTCCTGCTCGGTCTGGTAGCTCTCTATGTCAAAGGTGCTTCCCTCGCCCTGGGGCATGTTGTCCTTCTTGGGGAAGGCCGTAATGGTCGTGCCCACCATGGAGCCAAAGCGCTCGTCCTGGTCTTGGTTGATCTCGTCAAGGCTATAGTCCCTGTTTGACCAGTTGTAGGAGGGATAGTAGGAAAAGCTGATGCCGTTGAGCAGGGCATGGGACTCGCGGCGCAGGTCAAGGATGTAGATCTCCTTGCCGTTGGCGCACTCGCGCAGAACCTGGGCAAAGTCGTGGAACTGATCGGCGCTGAACTGGGCACTTCCGGAGATGTCCAGCGTGTCCAGACCCTCTTCGCTCGGCTTGACGTCGGGCACGCCGTACTTCTCGTCGGGCGTCTTCAGCTCGTACCTGTCCTTAGTGATCAGGCGGACATTTGCGATCTCCCCCTTCCATGCCTCGGGATCATCGCGGTCGATGCGGATAAAGGGCGAGAAGCCCTCGGGCTCCGGCGGCGTCAGGGCCTTGCCGGTATAGGGAGCCTTCACGAGCTGGGCCGAGCTCTGCGGCTCCGCCGCCTGGGCGAGCTCTGCCGAGGCCTGTGGCTGCTCAGCCTGCTTGTCGCCCCCTTGGCAGGCCGTCATCGTCAAGACAAGCGCAAGGCTTGCCATGGCGAGAAGCGCGTCTTTGCCCAGGGCAAAGGCCCTCCGTGAGGCCTGGTTCGCTTTGTACATCAGCAATCCCCTCCTTCATACAACGCGGCTCAACATGCGAGTCGCGCGTGGATAGGCTCGGATACGTTTCTGCGGGCGCAGCACCTGCCTTCCGCAAGCTGTGCGGTAGTTTAGTGCTTACCTCCGTAGAACTCCGTACGCGTGGGGTTCTCCTGAATGAGCACCGACGACTGGTGGAAGGTGTCGATAAGCTCGTTGGAAGCATCGTAGACCTTGTCGATGTCGGTGTCGCTCAGATAGATCACCAAGGTGTACTCCTGGCACAGGGTGCCCTTGTCGTCGACCCAGCCACCCTCGGCGTCTTGAATCGTGTAGCCGCCAAAATGCTTGACGAGGATCTCCTTCGCCTTCTCCATCGACTCCTCGCGCGAGAAGACCGGCTGGTTGCTGTCCTTGTCATTCGTGCCCAGGTAGAGCACGTACTGCTTGTCTTGGAAACGCTCGGCAACAGCGAGCTGGGCCGACTGCTGCGGAGTCTCGGCAACGGCGTCTTGGGAAGCGGCCTGGTTCGAGGCACCGCACCCACACAGGACGCTCAGGGCAAGACTGGAGGCGATCAAAACACTCGTAAGCTGCTTCTTCATTGCTCTCTCCTCACATGACGTGCTAACACAATGCGCTCCATTATTGCACGTTCATCCCCTTCGCTCGCGATATGGGGATAACGGAATCGCGGCGCCCCCTCTAGGGGGTGCGGACGGCAAGCCCCTACCAGAATGTGACATTTCCGGGCCGCTTATGTCACAAAATGGCTGAGGGCCCGGGGCACCCCCCTGGGAGGCCGGGCAAGCCCTCGGCGATAGCTCCCCTGACGGCCGAAATCCGCATGTAACCTTGCGCACATCAAGTTGCAATGGTTTGGCATGGGTCGAGCAAAGCCCCGTGTGCAAAGCGGTAATGGTTGCCTTACGGATGGGCAACCCGTGCGTCGGAAGATAGATGCGTACCTTCGACGCATCCGGCACATCGCCGGAGCACAAGAGAAAAGAGGTGGCCATGAGTACCAGCGACACGGGATTCATACTCATCTGCGCAGCATTCGTGCTGTTCATGACGCCGGGCCTCGCCTTCTTCTACGGAGGCTTGGGCCGCAGGAAGAACGTGGTGAACAATATGTTTACCTCCTTCTTCCTCATCGGCATCGCAACCATCATGTGGGTGGCCGTGGGCTACTCGCTCAGCTTCGGTGCCGACCACGCCGGCATCATCGGCGGCTTCGAGCACGCCTTCCTTAACGGCGTGGGCATGGAACCCGGGCCCTACGCAGAGACGATCCCGGCCATCGCCTTCGCGATGTTCCAGATGATGTTCGCCATCATCACCCCCGCCCTCATCACGGGCTCGATTGCCGGCAGGATGCATGTGAAGGCGCTTACCCTCTTCATGATCTTGTGGACCCTCATCGTCTACTACCCCGTGGCCCATATGGTCTGGGGTGCCGGCGGCCTGCTCGCCGAGATGGGCTCGGTTGACTTCGCGGGCGGAAACGTCGTACACATCACCTCGGGCATCAGCGCCCTCGTGCTCTGCTGCGCCCTGGGCCGCCGCATCGACTTTGCCGACGCCTCCTACCGCGTGCACAACGTGCCGCTCGTTGCCACGGGCACGACCCTTCTGCTCTTTGGCTGGCTCGGCTTCAACTCCGGCAGCGCGCTGGCCGCAGGCGGCCTGGCCGCCCACGCCTTCGCAGCCTCCATCATCTCTGCCGCAGCAGCGGAGATCTCCTGGGTCTGCCTTGATGTCGTGCACGAGGGCAAGCCCACGCTCGTGGGTGCCTGCACGGGCCTTGTGATCGGCCTCGTTGCCATCACGCCGGGCTGCGGCTTCGTGCCCCTGTGGTCGGCCATGATCATCGGCGCGCTGGCAAGCCCCCTCTGCTACTTCTGCGTCTCGGTCCTCAAGCCGCGCTTTGGCTACGACGACTCCCTCGACGCCTTTGGCTGCCACGGCATCGGCGGCATCTTCGGAGGCATCTGCACCGGCATCTTCGCCTCCAAGCTCATTAACCCCGCCCTTCGCTGGGATGGCCTTGTCTCCGGTCAGGCCGAGCTCTTCCTCGTGCAGCTGGCCGCCATTGCGATTACCATCGTGATTGCCGTCGTGGGCACGCTCTTCTGCATCTGGGTCGTGCGCCACTTCTGCGAGCTGCGCGTGAGCGAACACGAAGAGCGCGTTGGCCTCGACGTGACCGAGCACAACGAGCGCGCCTATCCTTCCTTCAACGGACTTGATGACTAAGAAAGGACCGACCGATGATCAAAGTTGAGGCAATCGTGCGCGAGGAGGTCCTTGAGGACGTCAAGGAGCAGCTGCTCAAGGCCGGCATCCGCGGCATCACCGTCAGCCAGGTCATGGGCTGCGGCACCCAGATGGGCCTCACCCACATGGTGCGCGGCAACCGCGTGAGCACCAACCTCGTGCCCAAGATCAAGTTCGAAATCGTTGTCTCGAACGAGTACTTCGAGCAGCAGGTGATCGACATCGTCACCGCAGCCGCCCACAGCGGCAACCCCGGCGACGGCAAGATCTTCTCCTACCCCATCTCGCGGGCCATCCGCATCCGCACGGGTGAGGAAGGCGTCGACGCCCTCACGCCCACGACCGAGACGATCTAGCACTCGATAGCACCCTCGGCGCTGAGCGTACAGAGCTGACCGAGAAGAACAAGATCCACGCACCATGAAAGCGACCCCCTGCCATCCGATTGAGACGGATGGCAGGGGGTCGCGGTTTGCCTGCACTCAAAGGCGAGGGTTAGGCCCTGACCTTAGGCGTAGATGACCGCCTCGAGCGGCTTGAGCTTGCCAGCCTCAGAAGACTCGACCGTGCTCGAGAGCACCGAGAGGCCCTCGACCAGCTTCGGGTCGTAGGTCACGTCCTTCTCGACGAAGTTGGCGAGAACAACCAGGCGCTTGTCGTCGTAACCACGCTCGAAGGCAAAGATCTCCTCGCTGTCGCTCAGGATCTCCTTGTAGTCGCCCGCATAGAGCAGCGGGGTCTTGGCGCGAAGGTCGGCCAGCGTGTGGTAGTAAGAGAGCACGGAGTCGGCGTCGGCCTCCTCGACCTGGGCATTGCAGGTCTCGAAGTCGCTGTGAACCGGCAGCCAAGGCTTGCCCGTGGTGAAGCCGGCGTTCTCGGTCGTATCCCACTGCATGGGGGTACGGGCGTTGTCGCGGCTGTGCTTCTGCACGGCGGCAAGCGCCTCCTGCGGGGTCTTGCCCGCAGCGATCGCCATGTCGTACTGGTTCTTGGCGTTGGCGTCATCGTAGTCGTCAATGGAGGCCATGGCGGCGTTGGTGAAGCCAAGCTCCTCGCCCTGGAAGAGGAAGGGCGTACCGCGCATCGTCATCAGGATGGTGCCGAGCATCTTCGCGGCGGCGACGGTGTCGCTCGCCTCGGGGCAGAAGTTGTTCGGGGAGCGCGGCTGGTCGTGGTTCTCGAGATAGACGGGATACCAACCGTTGGTAGCCGTGGCCTGCTGGCTCGCGGCGAAGGCCTTCTTGAGGTCGGTCAGCTTCCAGGTGGCGTCCTTGTACCAGATCTCGGAGCCGCCCGACGGAACGAGGACGTGGGCGAACTCGAAGACCATGTCGAAGACGCCCTTCTCGCCAACCCACTCGGGCAGCTCCTCGGGCTTGACGCCGTTGGCCTCGCCCACGGTAAAGGCATCACTGCCCTCCATGACCTCCTTCTTGAAGGCCTGGAGGTAGTCGAGGATGCCGTCGGTGTTCACCGTGACCGCATGGATGCCGGCCATGCCATCCGGGTTGCCCGCGGGCTCGCCGTCGGGCTCGGCGTCAACGAACGCCGGCTTCTTGATGTAGGGAATGGCGTCAAGACGGAAGCCGCCCGCGCCCTTGTCGAGCCAGAACTTGGCCATCTTGAAGAGCTCCTTGCGAAGGTCCTCGTTGGCCCAGTTGAGGTCGGGCTGGAAGTCGGCGAAGGTGTGCAGGTAGTACTGCTTGCGCTTCTCAGACCAGGTCCAGGCGGAGCCACCGAAGATGCCGCGCCAGTTGGTGGGCGCGCTGCCATCCTCCTTGGCGTCACGCCAGATGTACCAGTCGCCGTAGGGGCCCTCGGGATCGGCCTCGGACTGCTTGAACCACTCGTTCTCGTTGGAGGTGTGGTTCATGACCATGTCCATGACGATGCGGATGTCGCGGTCCTTGGCCTCCTTCATGAGCTCGTCCATGTCGGCCATGGTGCCGTAGCTCGGATCGATGTCGTAGTAGTCGGCAACGTCGTAGCCGTTGTCCTTCTGCGGCGACTTGAAGACCGGCGTCAGCCAGATGGCGCCGACGCCCAGCTTCTTGAGGTAGTCAAGCTTCTGGGTAATGCCAGCCAGCGTACCGGTGCCCTGGCCAACCGTGTCGAGGAAGCTCTTGGGATAAGCCTCGAAGACAACCGTCTTCTGCCACCACTTCATCTTCTCGACCTCCTCCTCAAGGGTGATCCCCTCGGAAGTCTGAGCGACATCCGCAGAGGCGGGAGCAGTCTCCTTCGAGCAGGCGCCCAGCGCGGCGACGCTCATAAGCCCGCCCGCACCGACAAATGCCGTAAGCGCGCCGCGGCGAGAAACGGCCTTATCCAGAATGTTGCGCATGAAAAAACCTTTCGATCAAAACTACTGCTAAGGGCAGTCGGTATGTTCACACTTTTGTCACGAAAGTAATTGTGGATTTTAATTTATTTATTTATCCATCCGAGACAGCCAAACTCAAAAACCCTTCTTGAACTGGGCTTAGTTTGTAGGAACTATGGATGATTTGTTTTTAGAGCCAGTGTTTCTTATGTATGTTTTGTGATTGATATTCAGCTGACGCATATCACGACAGTGGCCGGAGAAGGCCAGCCGACCTTCCACGACGCAAGGCCTTGGAAGCGCCCCGCTCCCCTTCTGCAGGCAAAAGGCCTTACAACAGGCAAGACCGTTAAAAAGTAGGGCGAACATGCCCATCGCCTGACCTCTCATGGGGCCTGTGACTGCTACACTTTTGCAGGTACCAGCACATGGACGGAGACACCATGGCCAACGGCAGCACACGAGGCAAAGCGTCAAGGCTCTTGCGCAGCGCGCTCACCGCGCTGGCGGGGGTCTGTCTTGCGTCGCTGGCGCTCGGCATGTCGATCGACCTACACAACATGCCCCTCGTGGTGATCCTGGCCAGCTGCCTCGCGGGTACGCTCGTGCTCAGCGTTGTCGTGCTCTGCCATGAGGCCGACACCATCGACGAGCAAGCGGCTGCCGCCAAGCGCGAAGAGGCCCCCACCATCGCAAGCGCACCCGCTGTTGAGAAGAACGAACCCGCCCCCAACACTCCCAGCGACGAGGACTCCCCTGCCAGCAGCGGGCAGGCGGAGAATTGCTCGAAGGCGGAGCCCGAAACTCCCGCGCCGGCAGAGCCTGAGCCCCCGACGGCTGAGCCCAAACCCGAGGCCGAGCCCACCGAGGCCGAGAGTGAACCTGCGGGCTACGAGCTTGCTTTAGAAAAGGAACAAGCGGAGCCCTCCCGCGAGCAGGACGACGAAGACACGTCCAAGCCCCTTTCGCCCGAGGTCGACATCACCCCGAGCGTCAGCTCGCTGGACGCCTGGGAGGAGGGCTCAGAACCCCCGAGCACCCTTGACCTGGGCCAGCTCAGCGACCGACTCGTGAACACCTCCGACCCCATCGCCGAGCTCAAGCTCTTCGTCGGCGACATACGCACGCGTGAGGCCGACGGAGACACCGCGCCTTCGCCCTTCGAGCTCTATGCGGCGCGCCTGCTCAGCGAGGCCGGCCTCTTTGACAGCGACGTCAAGTTCCCCCAGATCAGCGTCGTCCGTCCGCCCGCCTCCGACATGTTCTACCTTCGCATTCACGACAAGGTCTTGTCCTTTCACGCCTACGCGCGCGTCATCGCGCTCGAATCCGCGCTCAATGCCCTGCGCTTCAGCAACACCTACTTCGATGACCCCGACGCGCGTGAGGTCGAGGAGCACTACCAGCTCCTGCAGAAGCTCACGCGCTCCATCGCCGCCCAGAAGCCGGAGCTCGGCAAAGACACCTCCTTCGCAGGCGATGACCTCGACGGCGAATGGGCCGTTCGTCTGGGCATCTCCACAGCCATCGAGTCTTTCCAACTGCCGCATCGCCTAGCCGCCTCTTGGCGCGTCAACGTGGCGGACGGCAACGTCGCGTTCGAGATCGAGCTCCCTCCCGAGCTGGCCTTCCCTGCTACGCGCTACGTCGAGGACCTCGGCCTCGTGCCCACGAGCCGCGACATGCGCCGCATAGCCGCCTCAGACTACGCGCTCAGGCTCGCCCTTCTGCTGGCGAACGCAGCCTTCAGCTGCTCGGAAAAGATCAAGCACGTATGGGTGGCCGGCATCGCCCCAAGCGCCGCACGGGCCCTTTGCCTGCTTTCGGTTGACTTCGACCGCTGGCGCTTCTTCCAGCTCGACCTCGCACAGCTTGGCGACCTCAGCCTGGTCTACCACTCCTTCGCGCCAACCATGCGCTACGAGGACGGCATCCTGCGTCCCGTCACGCAGTCCTTCTCCCTCGACGAGCCACGCTTCTGCCCGCCCAGGCGCTTCATCCCCGTGTCGCTCAGCTCCCGCAAGATTGCGTCGCCCCTCGCAGAGGAGCTGCACAGCAACCACGTATGGGACCTCTCCATCGACGAGGCCTGCAAGCGCGAGGCGCTGGCAAGCGACATCGTGACGCAGATGGACGAGAGCACCGAGCACAACGTTCGCCTCATCCTTGACCTCGCGGCCGACGACCCCGACCCCATGGTGAGGTGCGCAGCCGAGCGCACCGTGGGCAAGCTCATCGACGGCTCGCTCGAGGCAGATGCCGATGCCGTTGCCGAGGAGTTCATTGCCGGAGACGAGCTTTCCCGCGCCGTCAACCAAGCAACCGAGCTCTTGAAGCAAAAGGAGCCCGCGGCTGCGGCGGCACTTCTCCGCAGCGTCCTCGCACCCATTGACGACGCGGGGCTCTACCGCGATGGCCCGGGCCTGGAGTACCGCTTCTTCCCCAACTATGTTGAGCGTACCCTCTACAACCGCATGTTCACGCTGGACGGACACCTGCCCCAGCTCGTTCCCGAGGCCTACTTTGATGCACACTACCTGCTCTCCTGCGCCTACCTCATGCAGAATGACGCAGAGAAGGCCTTGGTCGGCGCCCGGAGGATCGTTGAGCTCGCACCGCTCGACACCAGGAGCCAGCTGCACCTAGCCCGCTGCCTCGAGCTGACCGACCGAGATGACGAGGCCCTTGAGGTTCTCACCCACCTGCTCGAGTTCGCGCATGACCCCGAGGGCCTGGGCATGGGCTACTATCGCATGGCCTTCTTCCAGTGGAAGGCAGGCCATACCCTCTGCGCCCAGGCGTGCTATCATTTCGCCCTGAACTTCATGCCCTCCTACGCCCCGCTCATCACCATGGAGATGGGTGCGCTCGCCCTCAAGTCGCCAGGCAAGATTCGCGAGGACCTGACTGACGCCGAGGCCGAACAGGCGCTGCGCGACGAAAACGTTCCCCTCGCGCCAACCAGCGAGATGTCGGACGCCTTCCTCGCCTGCACGCGTGCCTCGCTTGACGCAGAGATCTTTCCCATCGCACGCAACTTCGCCTGGGTCTTGGGAGCCCTCTCGAGAAGCGACATCCTCGTTGGGGTCTTGCGTTCCATCGAGAAGGACCCGCACCAACTCGAGGAGCCTGGCGAGCTTGATGAGCCTGACGAAGGGCTTCTCACCGATTAAACCAGCAGCTACAGGAGCATACCTTGGACGCACAATCGACGCTTTGGCCGCCTCGCTTTGACGCGGCGATCTTTGACTTTGACGGGACGATCGCCGAGACGGCCCACCTCTGGCAGATGGTTGACGAGGCCTTCCTGGGAGCGCGTGGCATCGCCTTCACGAAGGACTACGCCCGCACGCTCACGACCATGGGCTTTGAGCGCGGGGCACTCTACACCATCGAGCGCTATGGCCTTGACGACAAGCCCGAGGACATCGTTGCCGAGTGGGGTTCCCTAAGCCGCGCCCTCTACCGTACCAAGGTCGAGCTCAGGCCGGGCGCACGCGACTACATCCTTGCGCTGCGCGAGAAGGGCATCCCCTGTGCCCTGGCCACCAGCAACGATCCGGGCGTGCTCGACAGCATGGAGAACGTCAACATGGGCGAGCTCTTTGACGTGCGCGTGCACGCGAACGACGTCTCGACGCCCAAGACCGAGCCAGACATCTACCTTGAGGCAGCACGTCGCCTTGGCGTTGCGCCCGAGCGCTGCATCGTCTTTGAGGACCTCGCGGCTGGCATTCGCTCGGCAAATCGCGCGGGCATGCTTACCTGCGCCCTGAAGACCGAAGACCCCGCCCACGACTGGGACGAGGTGCGAGGGGCGGCAGACGTCTCCCTGCTCTCCTGGGACGAACTCGACCTGACCAAATAGCTCAGGTACCTGTGAGTCAAAAAGGTCTACGGTAAGTGACTCACAGGTACCTGTGAGTCACTTACCGTAGACCTTTTTGACTCATTTTGACTGTTAGAGCTCGATGTCCATCAGGCGCGAGATGCCCACGATGTAGAGCTTCAGGGCGCGCTTGAGCCCTGCCTCGGTCATTCCCTCGTCGGGACCATGCTCGATGCCCAGCCAGTCGGGACGCTCCTCGGTGGGAACGTTGGGGCCGAAGGCGCAGGCGCGCGGGAAGTGACGGGCATAGGTGCCGCCACCGATGACGAAGGGCTCGGCATCCGCGTCAACATAGTCGCGATAGGCGCTGAGAAGCGCCTGAATGGCCGGAAGCGACGGATCCATGTAGAAGGGCGTCTTGTTGATAATCTCTTTGAATTCGCAGCCGTGACGCTCCGCAAGCGCCTTGAAGGTATCCGTGATCTGCTCGATGGTGATCGAGGTGGGATAGCGCACGTCGATCGAGATGCTCATGCGGCCATCGGGGAGCGTGCGCAGGACACCGGCGTTCATGGTGAGCGCACCAAAGACCTCGTCGGAGGAGGCGATGCCCAGCGGCTCGCCATCGGTCGTGTTGGCAAGGAGGTTCACCATGCCAAGGAAGGAGCTCAGGGCGGAGTCACCCTCAAGGAGACCCGCGGCGGCAAGGAGCTTGGTCAGCTTGCCGATGGCGTTGATGGTTCCCGGCGGGAAGGCAGCGTGACCGCCAATGCCATGCGCGCTGAGACGCACCTGGCCGCCGTCGAGGGACTCGAGCTCGAAGCCCTCGGTACCCTCAAGCGAGGGGGCAGCGTCGGCGAGAAGAACCGCCTCGGCAAGGCCTGGGATGGCATTGGCAACGGTGCCGGCCTGGGCCGACAACAGCCAACCGCCCTGCTCGAGAACAGGCTCCTTGCTAACGAACTCGCCATGGAAGATGCCCTTCTCGCCACAGATGAGCGGGAAGTCGGCATCGGGCGTGAAGAGGAAGTCGGGCGCATCAAAGTGCTCGAGGTACCAATCGACGTCTTCCATGCCGGTCTCTTCGTTGGTGCCCACGATGCAGCGAATCGTATACGGAAGCTTCTGGCCCGTACGACTCACCTGGTCGACAAAGAACTTCGCCGCATAGAGCGACAGGACGAAGGCGCCCTTGTCGTCCTGGACGCCGCGGCCGAGCAGGCAACCATCGCGACGCGTCACGTCGAGCGGCGGAACGGTCCAGCCAATGCCCACGGGAACGATGTCGGTATGGGCGATGGTGGCAATCTGCTTGGAGGAGACGCCCGGAAGGTCGGCATAGCCGATGTAGCCCTCGCAGTTATGGGTCTCGAGCCCCAGTCGCTCGGCGATCTCAAGGCCCTTGGCAAGCGCCTCATAGGGCTTGGGACCAAAGGGCTTGCCCGGCTCGGCATGCTCAAGGTCCTCAACCGACTCGATCCTCACCAGCGAGGTGATGTCGGCAACGACATCCTCCCAGACCTCATCGATAAATGCGTCGATATCGCGCTCCTGCAGCTCCTCAGCCATCGCGACGGGCTCCTTTCCCAAGGCATGCAAAGCTCACGCATGCGTCATGTCATTCGTTCGCTCCAATAGTATCAGACCGAGCAAGGAGGCCCGAGGCAGCAAACGGATTGCCACGTACACAAAAAGAGGGCCGCCGAAGCGACCCCCTTTCTCGTCTGCCTATGTAATAGGGCGTGACTTAGAGCTTGTGAACAGCGGAAGCCTGGAGCTTGCCGTTCTGGCCGGTGGTAATCTCGAACTCAACAGCCTGGCCCTCATCCAGCGTCTTGAAGCCGTCCATCTGGATCTCGCTGTAATGGACGAACAGATCGTCGCCATCCTCGCGAGAGATGAAGCCGTAGCCCTTGTCGGGGTTGAACCACTTAACAGTACCCTGTGCCATGACGTGCCTTTCTTCTTTGCCCCGGTTTACCCGGAACACAACGCTGCGCTTTCGCGCGATACAAATGCGGTAAAACCGCAAGGCGTATCATACCCTAACATCGCAGGCGTGTATACCGAAAAGTCATACAGGCATCAAAGCGATGTATCAATACGACTTACCTGCGCAAACGAGAAACAAAGCCGTAACTTACTTCTTCCAGCCGTACTGGATGGTCAGCAGGCGCTCCTGGGCGAGCGGGGTCTTACGAACCTCGAGGTTCTCGATGGCGTCAGGCGAGGTCGTGACCTCGTAGCGCACCACGACGCTTTCCCCCACGTCGGCATGCACGACGCCGTAGTAGACCTGGCGATCGTACAGGGTGTGCTCCATGTCCCAGGGCTCCCCGTTAAGGGTCAAATCAGAGATCTTGCCACCAGCGGGGGCAACGAAGAGCGGCGCCAAGATCATATCGGAGTCAGTGAGCTTCTCCTCCTGGTTATAGCCCCAGATATAGCGCGGAGAATACTCCAGCTCGTCCTTCCACGCCGTGTTGCTGATGGTGGTGGTGACATCGTAGGTCTTGCTTCCATCTGGGTTGCGCTTAGGATTGCTGACATAGGTGTCGAGCTTGGCATACCAGCCAATCTTGGCCCAGGTGTCGTCGTTCAAGAAGATGCCGAGCTCAGGCCTCGTGGGGTCATCAGAAAGGGCACCCGAGAAACCTTGACGGGCGAAGGCCTTCTGCAGGTAGTCGTTCTCAAACCAAATCTGCAGGCGATGGTCGGATGCAGATGAGCTCAGGGTTGAGTAGAGGTCGGTGAGACTGACCTTACCGAGGTCATGCATAAGCTTGTCGAAAGACAGCGAGGCAACCTCACCGAAGAAGCGGTCCTGCAGAGAGCCAGCATTGCCAAAGCGCCAATAGGCATTGCTCATGAGCTCCCAGGCGGCATTCGTCCCGTCCACCTTCGTGCCGTCGGAGGCAACCACACCGCCCGTGAGCTTGAGGATGCGCTGCAAGAAGACGGGGTCGATGGCGATGACGCCGTCGACGTGCACGCCGCGATGGTGTTCGTAGCCCTGCGCGAGGTAGGGAGCGACGCGGCGGAAGTCGGGCAGGAAGGGAATGGAGCCCATGTTGCCCTTGAGGCCCGGGAAGAGGGCAAGCTCGTCCTCACGGAAGGTGATGAAGTCGTCAGGCTTGAGCTGCAGGGCAACGGTCTTGCCCATCTCAATCTCGCCATCGTTGACGGTAACGAGCGTCCACGAACCGGGGAAGCCGCCGTCAGAGCGCAGCTCGGCATTTGAATAGGCAACAACCAAGTAGTTGCGGGGAGCGCCATCGCCGCCCATCAGCGAATCGATCTCGGGCAGAAGCGACTGGGCGAGCTCAATCATGCCCGAAGTGGAGCCCAGGTCCTCCTTGATGCTACTGAGCGTCTCATCGAGTCGCTCGGTATGCGCGTCGGGCAGGGCAGCGATCTTGTTGACGTTGCGCAAAAAGACCGGCGCGGCTTCTTCAAGCGAATCGGAGAGGCTGCCAAGCGCGTCGAGGTCGACGGCCCCATTCTTGAAGACATCTTTCGCGTTCAGGATGGTGGGATTGTCGGCAACGGGAACGAGGGCGTTCTCTGCAAGGTCGACGGCAACGTCGGCAAGGGTCTGGACGCTACGAACGTCCGAGCCGAAGTAAGGGACGAAAGACGCGAGAAGCCAAGCCGGTGAGTTGACCTCTCCATGCACCTTGTGAGCCTCATCGACTACATCGGCAACCGCTTTGTCCAATGCCGCCCTGTCACCGTGCTTCATGGCACCCTTGAGGTCGTCAACGACCAGCATGGTAGCCTTTGCCTCAGCGACGACGCTCTGCTGCGAGCGATACAGGTCAAAGCCGCAGATGACGAGAAAAGCAATGACGACTCCGACGATAAGCGCCACGATACGCGACTTGTTCCAACCACGGTTCACGTAGTCGTAGTCGATGTCACGAAAATAATCTTGGAAGCGATTGGTAGCCGAGAGCTTGTCGTCATACGGGTCACCCGAGTTCGAGCCGTAGCCGGAGGGCCAACCCTGAGAATAGCGACTGCCCCCAAAGGAGTCGCGACCGTTTTTGTTGTAAGAGGCCATACCTGTCCCTTCAGGAAATGGTCATTGAGCTGAGACAAAGCATGTGAGGATATCACATACGTTTGTAAAGTTTGCCACAACTCTTTGGGGGACGCATGGGCGGTCCAGAGCCGGCTTCACAAGTTACCCGAAAGGAAGCTAGTCCTTATCGACGTAAAGCTCCAAGAACTCGTGCGGAACCACGAGGGGGTCGACGTTAAAGGAGGCAGCAACCTGGTTTGCCTGGGCAAGGCGAAGCTCTGCCAGCTGGATCTCGCCCATCTCCTCGTAGACCTTCGAGACCTCGCGCAGGGCATATACCACGTACTCCGCCAAGGCGTCGCCCACGCCAGAGAGCACCAGCATCTGCACGAGCGAGGTGGGAGCGAGCTTAAGGGCAACTTCGGCATCGAGGTCGAGGAGGTTGGCCACGGCCTGCTCCGCCTCCTTCACCTGGCCAGGGTCCTTGTCCTTGCGGGCGAGCCCCAGCGACTCGCTGACGGCGTCGACAAACTGGTTGATCACCTCAAGGAGATAGTCTTTGTGAAGCATGGGTCATCCTTTCTTGTTGGTTAGCGTTGTGCCGGCATGGGCACACCAAGATGGTCGAAGGCGGCAGGCATGGCCTGGCGCCCTTGGGGCGTGCGCGTGATGAGCCCGCGTTGCAGCAGGTAGGGCTCATAGACGTCTTCGAGCGTCGACGGGTCCTCCCCCACGGCCGAGGCAACGGTGGTCAAGCCAACCGGTCGGCCCTGGAAGGTCTTGGTAAGGACCTCAAGGATCTTGATGTCCATCCAGTCGAGCCCAAGCTCGTCTATCTCGAAAAAGGATAGCGCCTCTGCCGCGACTTCCCAAGTGATAGCTCCGTCAGAGCGCACCTGGGCATAGTCGCGCACACGCTTGAGCAGGCGGTTGGCCAGGCGCGGCGTGCCACGCGAGCGCGAGGCGATCTCTGCGGCGGCTTGGTCGTCAACCTCAACGCCCAGGATGGCAGCTGAGCGCTTCACGATGGTGGAGAGCTCGGCATTGGTGTAGTAGTCGAGGCGAAATGAGATGCCAAAGCGGTCGCGCAGGGGTCCCGTGAGGAGGCCTGTGCGGGTAGTGGCGCCCACAAGGGTGAAGCGCGGGATGTCGAGGCGGATGGAGCGCGCAGCCGGCCCCTTGCCAATCACGATATCGAGGAAGAAGTCTTCCATAGCGGGATAGAGCACCTCCTCAACCTGATGGTTGAGGCGATGGATCTCGTCCACAAAGAGGACGTCACCTTCTTCCAGGTTGGTGAGAATGGCGGCAAGGTCTCCCGTTCGCTCGATGGCCGGCCCCGAAGTGGTATGCAGCTTGGCGCCCATCTCGTTGGCCACCACGCCAGCGAGGGTCGTCTTGCCCAATCCCGGAGGACCCGAGAAGATCACGTGGTCAAGCGGCTCGCCACGATCTTTGGCAGCCTGGATGAGCACGCGCAGGTTCTCGCGAACGCGCTCCTGCCCGCAGTAGTCGTCAAGCGTGCGCGGACGAAGCGAGCGATCGACATCAAGGTCATCTGCCGTGAGCTCAGCCGTCACGCTGCGCTGGGGACGCGGGGCAGAAGCAGCATCTGACTCAAAGAGGTCTTCTTTGTCGGCCTCCCACATCAACGACCACCCCCAAGGCGCTTAAGCGCATAGGCAAGGGCCTTCTCGACCGTCGCCGAAGACGCGTCATCGATCTCCTGCAGGGCAAGCTCCGCCTCCTGGGGGCTAAAGCCCATGGAGAGAAGGGCGTCGGTTGCCTCGGCAAGGGCCGAGCTTGCCGGCGCGGCCGGAGCCACGTCATCAAAGGAAGGCTCGATGAGCCCCACAAGGGAACGAAGCTCCCCGTCTTTCTGGAAGACGCCGTCGAGGTCGACCAGCAGGCGCTGGGCCTTACGCTTGCCCACGCCCGGCACTTGCGCCATGCGGCTGGCGTCTTGCGCGGCAACCACCGAGGCAAGCGCCGCAGGCTTGAAGGTCGAGAGCACCGAAAGCGCGAGCTTGGGGCCAACGCCCGATATGGCGATCAGGCGGTCGAAGAGCGTGCGCTCCTCCCGGCTGGCGAAGCCATAGAGCTCCATGGCGTCTTCGCGCACCACCAGGCGCGTGAGAATGGTGACGCCGGCCGTGCCCACAGGGGGCAGCTCGGCGGCACTTTGCTGAGAAATGCCAAGCTCATAGCCAACGCCCTGCACGTCAAGCACGGCATGCGAGGGCATCAGCTCGATGAGCGTTCCCGTTAGCTGTACTATCACGAATTGCTCCTTCTCGCCTGTTGTTCCTTGCGGGCAAGGCGTGTTGCCGTGGCCGCCGCCGTGACCTCTCGAGACTCGAGGCGATCGTACTCGGCCTGCACGAGCTCGGCCGCCCGCATCTGCTCGGGGGCAGCCGCATGGGCCAGGGTTCTGGTACGGCTGAGGTTGGCATGGCAGATCGCCGCCGCCAGCGCATCGGCCGCATGGTCGGGACGAGGGTCGTGGTCAAGCCCAAGCACGGTACGCACCATGTAGATGACCTGGTACTTGTCGGCTGAGCCCGTACCCACGACGGCCTGCTTGATCTGCATGGGGGTGTACTCCCCCACCGACATGCCCGCGCGTGCGCAGGCCACGATGGCCACCCCACGAGCCTGGGCGGTGGCGATGGCCGAGCGGACGTTCTCGCCAAAGAAGATCTTCTCGATGGCAAGGTGGGTGGGGTGGTAAGACTCGATGACCTGGGAGATCTGGTCGTAGATCGAGCCCAGGCGCTGGTCGATCGGCTCCGACGAGCGCGTGGTGACGCAGCCGTAGGCACGGGCGCGACAGAGCGACCCGCGCGTCTCGACGACACCCCAGCCAGTATGCGCAAGGCCGGGGTCTATGCCAAGGATAATCACGCGCCCTCCCGAAGCCATTTCGAACGTTCGTTCTATCCTACCACGTACCAAGGCTTACGGGCACGAGAAAGCAGGGACCGCCAAAACAAGGTCAGCTAGTTCTCGGAGAAGCGGTCGGTCCAAGTGCCCTCAGAGCCCATCGAGAGGTCGCGTAGCAGCTCAAAGGCCTCCATAAGCTCGCTTCGGTGCTCCTCAAGCTCCTCAGGCGTAGCCTCCCTGATCCTGCGGCCCTGGAGCTCGCTGCTACTCTGGACCGAAGCCAGCTTGGAATAGGCCTCCTGAAGCCTTTTGTCAGGATTGGGGCGAGGCACGTCAAACCAATCGAGCCCCGTGGGATTGATGGCCTCGACAAGTGCCTTCGACGACAGGGCAAGGCATTCGGGCAGCGCCACGCGCCGCGCGTCGTGGGAGCGGTAGGTAACGAGAACCGCCTCCGCAACGTCAGCATCCGTCATCTGCAGGCAGACGTCGCTCAGGCTGTTCTCGAACTCGATATAGAGGGTAAGCGTGCTGTCGATGTAGTTGAGAAGAACCTCGTTCGCCCAGGTGTCAACAATGACCTCGATCTCAGGGACATCCTCGGGAAGCACGGTCAGCGACGGCAGGATGGGCGAGATGGTGTTTCTCATCCGCGTGACGTTGATGACGGAAGAGCGGTAGAGGTCTCCCAGCGGAGCGAATCGCCCGGCCTCGGCCTGCGCATGGCGAAGCTCGAGGGCAAGCGCGGTCTTGTCGAGAGAGCACAGGGGCAGCGCGTTGGTCTCGCGTGCGAGAGCCGCAAGGTGGGCCTGGGCAAGGTCGTAGGCAAGCTCCTCGTCATCCACGTTGCCAATCGGAGCCGTCTGGGCATGGACGCGCAGCGCACGCACGAGCCGCTTTGCCTCCTCCGCACGAGGCGAGCCCTTCGGAAGGCCCAGCAGAACGTGCACATGCGTCGGGCCGAGCGCGTCGGTTGCCGCCACGGCTAAGAACATGGAGGAGATCGACCCGTCAACGAGCAGGGCAACATCCATCAGGTAGTTCTTTTGGACATAGTCACGAATGCCGAGCGTCACCGACTGCCAGGTAAAGAAGCGTTCGTCGTAGAGCTCTGGCGAGAGCTCGCTGCCCCGCTCCAACACGGCACCCGCACCGACCTCGGCCATGATGAAGTTTTCTTCGAAGGGACCCACAGAAGCCGCGAGGCGCGCGTCAGGGGCGAGCACGAAGCTCGCCCCACAAAAGACGAGGTTGCCGTAGCAGCCAACCGAGTTCGCGCAGACGATCCACGCGTCAGTATCGAGCGCGATGCGGTCGTAGCCGCCCTCCTCGATCGCGGCTCCCATGGCGGAGGCGGGGTCATCGTTTGCATAGCTGAAGGAGTTGAGGAAGAGGATGACGTCAACCTTAGGCTCGTCGCACCACTCCTCAAGCTCGGCATAGGTATAGGCTATGCCCACCTTTGAGCCAAAGAGCTCAAGGCGGGAAAGCCCCTCGCGCTGACGCAGACGAAGCTCGGTTTCAGAACCCTTCTTGGGACCCGAAGGCACAAGGTCAAAGGAGACAAGCTCGACCTGTCCGTCACGCAAAAGTGCCGCCCCGTAGGGATGGGGCGAGTCGAGCGGAAGCACCAGGGGCACCAGGCAGGCGCATGACACGCGCTCCGCCAGCTCTTCGAGCGCGGCGAACAGGTCGATCAGATAGTCTTGGCGCACGCTGTAGTCAACGACCGTGGGGCCGGTGAGGGTACAGATGCCAAACACGAGAAGGTCGCA
>CAJOKK010000001.1:25917-30511 GCA_905235165.1 uncultured Atopobiaceae bacterium
CGATCGATCGTATCGGAAAAATCTCCCGCATTCGTATTGATCTGTGAGACAGCAATGCGCACCGATGCGTCCCTTCTGCCTTGCTAGGCCTCTGCCTTCCAAAGGCCGTGCAGGTTGCAATACTCATAGATGGTCACGGCCTCGTCAGGGGCAACCGTGAAGCTCGCAACGGGAGCCACGCCCGGCTGCAGCTTCTTGACCTCGAGGCGATCTTCGCCGACAAGGGCGATGAACTGGATGAAGTGGGCGTCGAGCATGGGGTGCTCGACCTCGCCGACCTTGGCGATGACCTTGCCGTCCTCGCGCCAGACCTTGGGGACGTGCTTCTCGGTGGCGGCATCGGTAGAGCCAGCCACAAGCTCCTCGCAGGGCTCTCCGCAACAGACGGGCGTGCAGGGTCCCTCGACGAGCTTCACGAACAGGTTGTCGCACTTCTTGCACTTGTAGAACTTGAGCTCGGACATGGCAAGACTCCTCTCCTAGAATGCCAAACAATGCCCTCATGGTAACAGAGGGTATCGTGCCTACGAGAACTTGATGGCCCCTTCCTCGCCCACGAGGTCGCGAACCTCGGCGGCCAGCACCATGTTGTGACCGTCAACGCGCGTGGGCAGCTCCATGCGCATCGTCTCGCCGTTGGAGCCACAGACCAGAAGGTCAACGTGATCGAGGCCGGCATAGCGCTTGAGAATCTGGTTGAGCTGCTCCATGCGGTCGTAGGAGAGCATGCGCGGCGGCATGAAGACCTCCATCACGCGGGGCTTGTTGGTCTTCTCGTTCAGCTCCATGGGCTCGACCCGCGAGCAGATAATCTGGCTTCCGCGGTCTCCACGCTCGAGCTTGCCCACGACGCTCACGAAGACGTCGCCCGAGGAGTCGCCCGTCTCGGGATCGACCTCGCCAGCCAGGGCGGCTGCGCACTTCTCGTAGGGCTTGGGGAAGATGACGAGGGTTGCCTCGCCCTCCATGTCCTCGAGGGTCACGATGGCCATGGTGTCGCCGCGTTTGGTGGTCTTCTTCTGCACCGAGGTGACCATGCCCGCCAGGCGGACGTCTTTGTCTTCCGGAACGCTGTAGCGCGTGACCATGGCACCCGTAACGGGGTTCTTGACCTCGGTTGACTCCTCGAGCTGTGCGAGGGTGTAGTCACGCTTCTTTGAGAGCGCGTACTCAAAGGGGCGCAGCGGGTGGTCAGAGACGTAGAGGCCCAGCACCTCGCGCTCCTGGGCAAGCTTGGTCGAGCGGTCCCACTCGATGCCGTCGGGCTCGGGGATGTCTTCCTCAAAGCCGGAGCCCTCGACCTCGCCGAACATGTCAAAGAGGGAGAACTGCCCGGCCGCGCGGTCCTTCTGGCGCTTGGCGTAGGTGTCGATGATGTTCTCGGGGTTGCCCTTGTCGACGAAGGACAGGAGCTGGCGGCGGGTATAGCCCGTGGCGTCGAAGGCTCCGCTCTTGATCAGGGCCTCCACCACGCGGCGGTTGGCCGAGTTGGTATCGACGCGCTCAACGAAGTCGTGCAGGTTCTTGAAGGGGCCGCCCGCCTCGCGCTCGGCCATGATGGCCTCGCCGACGCCGGCTCCCACGCCACGGATGCCCGCGAAGCCAAAGCGGATACCCTCAGCAGTTGCCGTGAAGTCCTTACCCGACTCGTTGATGTCGGGCGGCAGGACCTGGATGCCCTCGCGCCTGCAGGCCGTGACGTAGTGGACGATCTTGTCGGTCTTGCCCATGTAGGAGGTGAGGACCGAGGCCATGTACTCCTTGGGGAAGTAGGCCTTGAGCCAGGCCGTCTGCATGACGAGAATGGCATAGCCCGCCGAGTGACTCTTGTTGAAGGCGTAGGACGCGAACTCGAGAACGTCGTCCCAGATCTTCTGGGCGATCTCGCGGGTATAGTCGTTGGCTTCCGCGCCGTTCATCCAGTGGTCGTAGATGGTCTCGTCCTTGCCATCCTCCCAGTGGAAGACCTCGTCGGTGAGCATCTTGATCTTCTTCTTGGCCACCGGCTTACGGATGCGCGAGTCGGACTCGCCTGCCGAGAAGCCGCACATCTTCATGGAGATCTGCATGACCTGCTCCTGGTAGACCATGGTGCCGTAGGTCTCGCCCAGGATGTCGGACAGGCGGTTGTCGTAGAAGGCGACCTCCTTGCGACCGTTCATGCGGTCGATGTAGTCGCTGACCATGCCCGCGCCCAGAGGGCCAGGACGATAGAGCGCGATAAGTGCCACCACGTGCTTGTATTCCTTGGGCTGCATGCCCTTGATGGTGGCCGTCATGCCGCCCGACTCGACCTGGAAGACGCCGGCCGTGTGGCCCTTGCCCATGAGGGCGAAGATCGCCGGGTCGTCGAAGGGGATCTTGTCCACATCGATGTCGACGCAGGTCGCGCCCGGCTTGATGGTCGCACGGACCGCCTCGGGCATGCGCTCGATGTCGGCCGTGCTGGGATAGTTGGTACGGATGTTGCGCAGGGCCTTACTGATGACGGTGAGGGTACGCAAGCCCAGGAAGTCCATCTTGAGCAGGCCCATGTCGGCCACCGAGTGGCCCTCGAACTGCGTGATCTCGACGCCGCCCTTGGTGTCGAGCTTGGTAGGCACGTGGTCGTTGACCGGCGTGGGCGTGATGAGCACCGCGCAGGCGTGGACGCCCTCGCCGCGGGTCAGGCCCTCGATGGCCAGGGCTGCGTCGATGATGCGGTGGGCATCCTCGTCCTTCTCGTAGGCCTCCGCAAAGTCGGGACTGAATTGGTCCTCCTTGCCCGGGGTCTTCTCGAGCACGAACTTGAGCTTGGCCTTGGGGTCGTTCGAGACCATCTTGGAGAGGCGCTGGCCCACGTAGACGGGAAAGCCGAGCACGCGGTTGGCGTCGTTGATGGCCTGCTTGGCCTTGATGGTCGAGTAGGTGATGACGTGGCTGACGCGATCGGCGCCGTAGAGCTCGCGGACGTGCTGGATGACCTCCAGGCGCCGCTCATCGTCGAAGTCCATATCGATATCGGGCATCTCGGAGCGCTCGACGGAGAGGAAGCGTTCGAACATCAGGCCGTTCTCGAGCGGGTCGAAGGTGGTGATGTCCATGGCGTAGGCCACGATGGCGCCTGCCGCCGAACCACGGCCCGGACCGACGCCGATGCCGTTCTGCTTTGCCCAGCGCACGTACTCCTGCACGATGAGGAAGTAGTCGGCGAAGCCCTTGGTGCAGATGACGTCGTACTCGTACTCGAAGCGCTCGCGCACGTTGACGCCACCCACCTCAAGCTCGCGCCAGTTCTCTCCGTAGCGCTTGGCCAGGCCCTCCTCGCACTCCTTGCGGAAGCGCTCCTCGGAGGTCTCGCCCTCCTCCAGGCCCGGGAACTTGGGCAGGTACATGTGGGTCCAGTCAAGCTCGTACTCGCACTTGGCCGCAATCTCCAGCGTGTTGTCGCAGGCCTCCGGGCACCAGGAGAAGAGCTCGCGCATCTCCTGCTCGCTCTTGAGGTAGAACTCGGTGCCCTCCATGTGCTTGCGGCCTGGGTCGTCAAGGTGCGAGGCTGTGCCGATGCAGCTCACGATGTCTTGCGTGGCGGCGTCCTCGCGATTGAGGTAGTGCATGTCGTTGGTGGCCACCAGCTTGATGCCCAGCTTGTGAGCCAGCTTGACCAGCTGCTCGTCCAGCGAGCGATCGTTGAAGCCACCGCGGAAGTCCAGGCCGTGGTCTTGGATCTCCATGTAGAAGTCGTCGCCAAAGATGTCTTGGAAGGTGCGAGCCCAGCGCTCCGCCTCGTCGAAGTTTCCGTCGAGGATGTTCTGGGGAATGATGCCCTGCACGCAGGCCGACTGGCAGATGATGCCCTCGTGGTACTCCCTCAGCATGTCCAGCGTGGTGCGCGGACGGAAGTAGAACATCTCGTTGGCAGCCTTGGACATCATCTTCATCAGGTTGACGAAGCCCGTGTGGTTCTTGGCCAGCAGGATGAGGTGGTAGCGCCGCTGCTTGGTGCCGCGCTCGATGGTGTCGTCGGTGATGAAGTAGGCCTCACAGCCAAAGATGGGCTTGATGAGCGGTGCCGGCTTGCAGGCATCCACCGCCGCAAGGCCCGCCTCCTTGTTCTGAGCACCGCCCGCAGCCTGCCAAGCTGCCAGATCGCGCTCCCATTGGGCGTGAACCAGGTCATGGGGGCCAGCATCCGGCGCGTCTGCGGCCGGCTCCTCCAGCTCCCAATCCTTGGCAAAACACTCACGGTCGTGCGACCACTGTTTGAAGTCCTTCTGCCGGGAGTTGTAGGAGCGGCACTCCAGGTCGAAGTCTGGTATGCCGAACATGTAGCCATGGTCCGTGAGGGCGATGGCCGGCATCTCGTACTCGACAGCCCGCGAGACCATGTCGGCGATGCGCGTTGAGGCGTCCAGGATGGAGAAGGTTGAGTGGTTATGCAGGTGCACAAAGGCCATGGAGAGCTGCCTTTCCGTCGTGATTTCCGACGATGCGGGAGACCTTGAAGAACGCATGGAAGATTATGGACCTTCGCAAGAAGATCCTGTACACGCTGGGCATGCTGCTACTGTATCGCGTGCTGTGCTTCATCCCGACTCCCGGCGTTGACACCACC
>CAJOKK010000002.1:0-13081 GCA_905235165.1 uncultured Atopobiaceae bacterium
TCATCGCGAGCGCCAAGGCCGTCAAGGCCTGTCACGAGATCGACCCGGACGCCCAGATCGGCTGCATGATCGCCTTCTGCCCGCTCTACGCGAAGACCTGCGATCCGCGCGACCAGATGGAGAAGACCTGGGCCGACCACAAGCGCTACTGGTATGCCGACGTGCACGCCAAGGGTCGCATCCCGGAGTACATGTTCCGCTACTGGGATCGCATGGGTTTCGACATCAAGGTGAGCGAGGAGGAGAAGACCGTGCTCTCGCAGGGCATCGTGGACTACATCGCCCTGTCCTACTACATGAGCTTTGCCGTTGCCGCTCGTGACGACAATCCCGACTACAACTTCTACGAGTCGGGCATCCCCGGCATCGCGGATAAGGGCGACCTCGTGTCCAACGAGTTCCTCAAGGTGAGCGACTGGGGGTGGCCCATCGACCCGCTGGGCCTACGCTACGCGCTCAACTGGCTCTACGAGCGCTACGACCAGCCGCTCATGGTGGTGGAAAACGGCTTCGGCGCCTACGACAAGATGGAGGCCGACGGCACGGTCGACGACTCCTATCGCATTGACTACCTGCGCGCGCACATCCAGGCCATGGGCGACGCCATCGAGAAGGACGGCATCGACCTTCGTGGCTACTGCATGTGGGCACCCATCGACATCGTGAGCGCCTCGACGGGCGAGATGGACAAGCGCTACGGCTTCATCTACGTCGACAAGAACAACGCCGGCGAAGGAACGCTCAAGCGTAGCCGCAAGAAGAGCTTCGCCTGGTACAAGCAGGTGATCGCGACTAACGGCGACGATCTGGGCTAGGCGCGCCGTCAGTTGCTTGCTTTCGCGCTCGGTCGCACCAGGATGGTGGAGAGGTAGTCTATGGGCTCGTTCGAGTGGGCGAGGTCTTCGACCACGCGCTCTTCAGGCAGGCCGCACTTGCTGACGAGCTGAGCCCCTTCAATGAGTCCTTCTTTCTCAATCCAGGCACGCGGATCGACCTCCGCGCGACCTGGCTTCATCAGGACAAGGGCACTGTCCTCACGAGGGAAGCCGGCGGCCTGCCCGTCTCCCACGGGAGCGATGAGCAGGCGCTCGTCTCCCTCGCACAGGACGCTACCCAGGCGAGCTGCCGCCGCGCAGAAGGCGGTGACGCCGGGGAGCATCCGGGTCTGGTAGCCGCGCTGGCGAACAAGTTCCTGCACGTAGCCATAGCTCGAATAGATGCTGACGTCTCCCAAGCAGAGAAAGGCGACGTCTTTACCCTCGTCGAGGAAGGCGCAGATCTTGTCGGCTGCCTGCTCGCGCGCGGCCTTCTCGCGGGCAGCGTCGCGGGTCATGGGCGTGGGACAGGGGAGCAGGGTCTTGCCGTCCAGGTGATCTCGGGCGATGGTCGAGGCCAACATCGTGGCCGCTCCGGCATCGGGAAAGGCGATAACATCCGCCTCGCGGATGGCACGGACGGCTTGCAGGGTCATGAGCTCGGGGTCGCCGGGGCCAACGCTCACGCCAGAGAGGACTCCGGATCTTACGGGCGCATCGTCAATCTCGTTGACGGCGTTCTTGTCGTTAGCCTTGTCTTCGGCTTTATCCGGTTCAAGGTAGCTCACGACCTTGCCCTGGGCGCGCGCATAGTCGATCTCCGATCGCGTGCTCTCTCCCACGTATCCGTCGACGTTGATGACGAAGATCTCGTCGGCGAGGTCAATCTTGCGCTTGTGCATGTCGTCGAGCATCTCCTTGGTGCGGGTGAGCGTGCCCTCGTCCATGCCTTCCCATACCTCGGCGTCGCCGCCGTGCCCAAAGAGGCCGACGCTGATCACGATGTTGCCCGCAAGGGTCAGCCGTTTGTTGGCCTCCTCAAACTCCCGTCGAAAGCGCGTGCTTCCGCAGAGCGTGATGACGCGGTAGGTCCCAACCATGCTCGTCTCCTCATCCTTCGTGGGGCTCCGGTGGCCCACGCCTGGCGGTCTTCGAAATACGCTGGTAAGTGTAGTGCAGCTTTGCGCCCCTGCCATCCTCGGCACGTGGGACAATGACAGCCAAGGCCAACTATGAAGGGGGAGCCGCTCGTGTGCCACCGCATTTCTCCACTTGCCCTCGCGGAGCTCTTCGAGGCGCTTGAGGCGCTGCGTGCCTCGGGTCGGGCGCGTGTTCCCGATCGCAAAGACGGCATGCTGGTGCCCGACGCCTACCCAGGAAGCGTGGTGCCGCTGTTCATTCCGGGGCCAAGTGGCGAGTTGCAGGCGCAGGAGTGTTCTTGGGGCTTTGACGCGCCGTCGGGTGCTCGTGCAAAGCTTGTCTTCAACACGCGCATCGAGACAGCGCTCTCACAGGCGCGCTCAGGAACGGGGCTGTGGTCTGAGGCCATCCTACGCGGCCGCTGCTTGCTGCCGGTTCGTGGCTTTTACGAGTCGTGGACGCGCATGCCTCCGCGCCGCGGTGCCCAGGTGCGCTTTACCTATCCGGGCCACAAGGTTTTTCTCCTGGCGGCTCTCTATCAGGATGGGCGATGCAGCGTGGTCACGACCGAACCCAACGCGACCGTGGCGCCCCTGCACAGTCGCATGCCGCTCGTCTTGGGGCCGGGCGAGTCGTCCATCTGGTTGGGGCAAGGCTTTGCCAGCCTGATCGATCGTTCGGGCATCATCTTGGACGTAGAGCATGATGAGGAGCAGCCACAGCTCAGCCTGTAAGGGGAGAGGAGCGAGGGCCATGAAGGCCATCTTTCTGGATATAGACGGGGTCATCGTTACGCCAACGAGCGTGCGTCTCAACTACCGCCTGCGTCGCGAGCCCACCAACCAGTTCTTTGACTTCCTGGCGCTTTACTATCTCAGCCGCCTTGTTCGCCGCACGGGGGCGGTCGTAGTGCTCACTTCTACCTGGCGCCGCTCGATCGGTCGAGAAGAACCCTACTACGTGGGCGTTATGAACAACCTCTTCACTTGGCTCAAGCGTGCGGGAGCGCCCTACTACGACGCCACGCCCGTGCTGTCTCGAGACAGCGACCGCTCAGACGAGGTGGCTGCCTGGCTTGACGACCATCCTTGTGAGGCCTATGCCATCCTTGATGACCTTGCCTTCTTTGACCATCGGCCTGATGTGGTTGATGGCCATCTCGTCAGGATTGAGGACAGCGAGGGAATTCGTCGCGAGCACTATCAACAAGCGCTTGGGATGCTGCTGGCAGATGCGCCGACCCAAGGAGGCTGACGAGGTTACCCAACCAAAAAAGTGACAAAACGGCCCTGGAAACGTCACCTTTTGGCTGAGCCACGCCAATCCCCTCACAAAAAGGCGGATGCCCTCGCATTGAGGACATCCGCCTTGTCAAACAAAAGTGTTCGTAGCGCCTTTACAGCAGTTGGACACCAGCCTGCTTGCAGAGCTCGACGGTCTCCTGGTCCCACACGCTTGCCTGGACCTCGCCCACGTGGGCCTTGCCCAAAAGCAGCATGCACAGGCGGCTCTGGCCGATGCCGCCGCCGAGGGTGTAGGGCAGCTCGCCGGCGAGCAGCATCTTGTGGAAGGGCAGCTCGCGACGGTCGTCGCAGCCGGCGATCGTGAGCTGGCGGTCAAGCGACTCGGGGCTCACGCGGATGCCCATGCTGCTGGCCTCGAGCGCGCAGCCCAGGGTCTCGTCCCAGAAGAGCAGGTCGCCGTTGAGGTCCCAGTCGTCGTAGTCGGGGGAGCGGCCGTCGTGCGGCTTGCCGGAGCGCAGCGCGCCGCCGATGCCCTGCACGAACACGGTGCGATGCTCGGCCACGAAGCGGTTCTCGCGCTCCTTGGGCTCGAGCTCGGGGTAGAGGTCCTCGAGTTCCTGTGCCGTGACGAAGGTCACGTTGCGCTCGAGCTCCGTCTCCAGCTGGGGGTAGTACCACTTGAGCTCGTCGAGCGTGCCGCAGATGGCGGTGACGAGACGGTTGACCACCTCGTGCAGGTACTCGGTCGTGCGCTGGTCCTTCTCGATGACCTTCTCCCAATCCCACTGGTCGACGTAGATCGAGTGAAGGTTGTCGAGCTCCTCGTCGCGACGGATGGCGTTCATGTCGCAGACGATGCCCTTGCCCACCTTGAAGTCGTAACGCTTGAGCGCGAAGCGCTTCCACTTGGCGAGCGACTGCACGACCTCGGCATCGGCACCGATTGCCGGCACGTCAAAGCCAACGGGACGCTCGACACCGTTGAGGTTGTCGTTGATGCCGGTCGTGGGATCGACCACGAGCGGAGCGGTCACGCGCACGAGGTGCTGCGACGCGCAGAGCTTGGCGAGGAAGATGTGCTTGATGCGCTCGATGGCACGCTGGGTGTCGTAGAGCGAAAGCGTGGGCTCATAGCCCTCAGGGATGTAGGTCATGGCTCTCCTTACATGGTTTACGAGGCATGCGGGCTGCAAACCTCGTCTCGTGACAGCTTGCGCGCATAATACCATGCGTTTCGCGACAGTCCTTCCGCATGCACGCGCGAAGGGCTGGCGTTGCTCAACTGTTTACGCTCCGAAACTTGTTGGCAATGCTGCTGGCTGTGATTCATAGGACGACGCTTCAAAAGTCGCGTCCTTGGCCGAGTAATCCCGTTGCCGGAATATGAATAACGCGCTGGTAGCGTGCATGGTTTTGGTGTGGATGATAAGATGGGCTTGACTATAAGGGTCTTCCGATAGGCAAGACATAACGATTGATTTGGGAGTGCATCATGGCTACGAAGAAGACGGACGAGAAGTCAGCTGTGAATTCGGTTTCCGCCAAGCCTGCCGAAGCTGAGAAGGCTGCTGTGGAGAAGGCTGCCGAGCCTGCTGCGAAGGCAACGACGGTCAAGACCGCTGCCGCCAAGACCGCTGCCGCTAAGACGACTGCTGCAAAGACGACGACGGCCAAGGCTGCGACTACCAAGACTGCGGCTAAGCCAGCAACTACCAAGGCCGCTGCGACCAAGACGGCCGCCACTGCTAAGGCCACCGAGGCTAAGACGACGGCTGCCAAGGCCGCACCTGCCAAAAAGACGGTGACCAAGGCAGCTGCTTCCACCGAGACCAAGGCAACGACCGCCAAGGCCACCGCAGCCAAGACGACCACCAAGGCCACCGCAGCTAAGGCAACGGCTGACAAGCCTGCTGATGCTGAGCCGACTACTGCTAAGGCCACCGCAGCCAAGACGACCGCCGCCAAGGCCACCGCAACTAAGGCGACAACCGCCAAGGCCACCGCAGACAAGGTTGCTGAGGCCAAGGAGACGGCTGCCCAGTCTGCTGCCACCAAGAAGACTACGACCACAGAGGTGAAGGCTTCCGAGCCCGCCGAGAAGACGGCCGCTAAACCCGCTGAGAAGGCTACTGCCACCAAGAAGGCAACCACGGCCAAGAAGTCCACCAGCAAGGCAGCCTCTACGACCAAGAAGACCGCTGCCAGCAAGGAGACGACCGCCAAGAAGGCGGCAACCACTGAGGCGGCAACCGCCAAAAAGACCGAGACCAAGAAGGACGCAGCCAAGAAGCCGGCTGCTCCCGAGCCCGCTCCCGTCCAGGAGCGCGAGCTTCCGCAGCCTCGCCGTAGCGTGGCCTTCATCGGCTCCGAGTGCTATCCCTTCGTGAAGACCGGCGGCCTCGGCGACGTTATGTACGCCCTGCCCAAGGCCCTCGTTGACCTCAACTGCGACGTCAAGGTCATTCTCCCCAACTATGGCTGCATCAGCGACGAGTACAAGGAGAAGATGGTCTACCGCGGCTCCTTCTACATGGACCTGACCTCCGATGGCCAGCAGTTCTACGTGGGCATCATGGAGTACGTCTGGGACGGCGTCGTGTATGACTTCATCGACAACGAGGAGTTCTTCACGCGTGGTAATCCCTACACCAACCTCGTTGACGACATCTCCGTCTTCACCTACTTCAGCAAGGCGGCACTCTCGGCCCTCAACTACATGGACTGGATTCCCGATGTCATCCACTGCCATGACTGGCAGGCCAGCCTGGTGCCCATCTTCCTGCGCACCATGTTCGCCTCCACTGAGCTGTCCCGCGCCAAGGTGGTTACCACCATCCACAACCTGCGCTTCCAGGGCCAGTACAACATCCCCACGCTCAAGTATTGGTCCAACCTGCCCGACGAGGCCTTCAGCATGGGCGCGCTGCAGGAAGACTGGACCGAGGCCAACATGCTCAAGGGCGGCATCGCTTACTCCGATGCCATCACGACGGTGAGCCACACCTACGCCGCCGAGATCCAGACCCCCGAGTACGGTGAGGGCCTGCAACAGCACCTGAGCTATCACTCCTACAAGCTGCGTGGCATCGTCAATGGCATTGACTACGACGTCTGGAACCCTGCTACCGACAAGCTGCTCGAGGCTCCCTATAGCGTGGAGGACGCCATCGAGAAGAAGAAGGCCAACAAGCTCGCCCTTCAGCGCGCGCTCGGACTCGAGGAAGACCCGGATAAGTTTGTCGTCTCTGTCGTCTCGCGTCTCACGGGTCAGAAGGGCCTTGACCTGGTGAGCACCGTGCTGCCGGGCCTGCTCGACGGCTTCACGCAGGTTGTTATTCTCGGTACGGGCGAGCCTGAGCTCGAGGGAACCTTCCGCTACTACGAGGAGCAGAATAAGGGTACCGTCTGCGCCTACATCGCCTACGACGAGAGCATCTCTCACAAGGTCTATGCGGGTAGCGACGCCCTGCTCATGCCGTCGCGCTTCGAGCCCTGCGGCCTGACGCAGCTCATCGGCATGCATTACGGTGCTGTGCCTGTGGTGCGTGAGACGGGTGGCCTGAAGGATACCGTCGAGCCCTACAACATGTTTGACAACACGGGCAATGGCTACACCTTCGACCGCTTTGATGCCGGCCTGCTCTACGATGCCATCAACCGTGCCAAGACCCTTTACTTCGAGGATCGTGAAGACTGGGACAAGATGGTCATTCGCGACATGGAGAAGGATGTCTCTTGGACGCACTCTGCTGAGCAGTATCGCTGGCTCTATCTTGACCTCACGATGTAAGACCTGCTGGCGGGGGATACAACCCTCCGTATGAGAAAGCGCCCCCTTGCTGAAGCCATTGGCAAAAGGCAAGGGGGCGCTTTCTGTTTGCGTTGGGGGCAGGGTGCTGTGCGTTGCCCTGCGCAGTAAGCTAGGCGTGATTGTTCCTGAGGTAGGCCGACGAGACCGGGAAGGAGAAGTAGGTGTCTGGGAAGGGTTCTCCTTCAAGCGTGAAGTGCCACCACTCGTAGGGGAAGGGTGCAAAGCCGTTGTGCATCATGGCGCGCTGTAGGGTCATGCGCATGTCGTACTGCTCTGCGCTGATGTCTCGGTTGTCGGGGTGCGAAACCTCGCCGAAGAAGTCGAAGGGGGACCCCATGTCAACTTCCTTGCCGGTCTGCATGTCGAGGAGAGTGAGGTCAACCGTCGATCCTCGGCTGTGGCTCGACTGCTTGGCTATGTAACCACGAGAGATGAGGTCTTCTTTATCAATGTTGGGATAGAAGTAGGGCTTCATGCGGAGGTCGGTCTCTTCGAGCGCCCAGAGGGCGAACTGCTTGACGGCCGTTGTTGGACGGTAGGCATCGAAGATCTTCAGGCGATAGCCCAAGACCTGCAGCTCATTGCTGGCAGCCTTGAGCGCGCGAGCGGCTTCTGAAGTCAGCAGCGCACAGGGTTCCTCGTAGCCATCAATGCGCTCGCCGATGAAGTTGTAGGTTGAAAAGTAGCGAATCTCCTGGATGGCTTGAGGAACATAGTCTGAAAGCAGGACGAATCCGGTGGGATCCTTGGTGCGGTCATAGCTGCTCATGAAGTTGTCCGTTTCTCGCTGTGGTTCCGTACCCATACGATTGTAGGGTACAGGCTATCCTGCTGGGCGCTTGGTTCGATCTCTTCTCCGAGCCGTTTCTTTGGAGGCCGTACCACTTTTTAACGTTCTGATGCCATAAGTTTGAGGATATTACAGAAAATGCTGTACGCCTAAAAATAGCTTGAAGAAATCGGTGGGTTTTACCTGCAACGATAGGAGTGTCTTTTCTCCCTATAGGACGATAAAAGACCCCATATTCTGTAATAAGCTCAAACTTATGGCATCAGAACGTTAAAAAGTGGTACGCTGCAAGGGAGGGAGGGGGAACCATGCCGCTGTATCTCTGTGGACAGGCTGCGCTTGACGTTACGCGCTATCTAAGGGCGACGAACGATGGCGAAATTCCGGGAATCCCGGCTCGGCCTCGGCGTCTGGGTGATGCGCTGTACACCAACCGCCAGCTCAACACGCTCGATGAGTCTGCGCAGCGGCTTTTGGCTCACGTTCGTGGCAAGGTTGAGGCGATGGTACCCACTTCTGAGCTTCATGCAAAGACCGAGCGACTTGAAACCCACGTCTGGTGCCATGACATTCCACGTGGAGCCTTTATCAATTTGGGCAATGGCATCTTCCTTAGTTCGCCGGCTTTTCTATTTATGCAGCTCGCTCCCCAGCTGAGCGAGATTGACCTCATCACACTGGGCCTTGAGTTTTGCGGTTCGTATAGCTGTTGGGGATTTCCAAGCCTCGTGCCAAACGCAAAGGTTGAAGACGAGTTTCGTGTGACAACCTACCAGCTAAGGCCAGCGCTGAATGCCGCGCGGCTTTCGGCTTTCGTTGAGCATATGGAGGGTGAGCGCGGGTCGGTTCGTGCGCGTTGGGCTCTCAAATACGTAATCGATAACGCGGCCTCGCCCATGGAGTCAGCTGTCTATCTCTTGCTTAGCCTTCCGCGTCGACTGGGTGGCCGCGGTCTGCCTGCCCCGCTCTTTAATGCCAAGGTTGCGGTAACTACGTCTGTTTCAACCGAATACCGCTTCCCCGATCTGTACTGGCCCACAAAGGGCGTTGACGTTGAATATCAGAGCGATGAGAAGCATTCGGGTAGCTGGTCACGCTATCGTGATGCTCGTCGTGAGATTGAGCTGGTGGCAGAGCATATTACGGTGCTTCCCTTGACCCGACATCAGATTATGGATGCCGAGGAGTTCAACGCCTTCGCAGTGAGTGTGCGTCGTGCGCTCGGCTTGCGTTCCCGTACCCTGACGCCGGCGTGGTACGAAAACTACCTTGCGCTTCGCCAGAAGCTCTTGTTTGAGCGATAGGCTCCGAACTAGCCAAGCCAACAGGTGGTTGCCTTCCTGCTAGGCATAAATGACACGCTGACAGGCTGCGTTGAGTTCGTCGCGCTTCTCTTGGGGGAAGTCGCTATCGGTGATGAGGCAGGAGTAATCCGACAGCTTGCTCATTGCCATGAGATGCACATTGCCATACTTGCTTGAGTCAACCATGAGGTAAGACTCTTGGGCTGCCTCAAGCATGGCGTGCTTGGTGGCAGCATCGTCAAGCACGGGCTCGTTGGCACCGCCTGCCGCGTCAAAGCCGTGCGCTCCCAGGAAGCTCTTGTTCACACGAAGCGTTCGGAAGAAGTCTGCGGCAAGCGTGCCCACCATTCCCACCGAAAGCGGGCTATAGATGCCCGGCGCATAAACAATCTTGAGATTTGACAGATCGCCGGCAAGTCCCGAGACGGGGATGGAGTTGGTGAAGATCGTGACGTGCTTGTTCCCTAGGTAGCGCAAGAGCTGCAGGGTGGTGGTGCCGCAGTCAACGATGATGGTGTCGCCGCTCTGAACGAGGTCGGCAGCCGCCTTGCCAATGCGTTGCTTGTTGCCGGCGCTCTCTTCCTTGCTCATGGCCACCTGCATCGCGTTGCTTGTGGCTTCCTCAATCAGGTGGGCGTTGCCGTTTGAGATGTTGACGAAGCCCTGCTGCGCGAAGTATTGCAGGTCGCGGCGGACCGTCATGGAAGATACGCCCAGCTCATCGGCAAAGTCCTTGATGTTGAGAACACCCTCGCGCTGCAGGCGTTTGAAAGTCTCCATGCGGCGTTCGATGAGATTCATTACCAAGGCCCTTTCCCTAAGACGTTGCCCACATGATGAGTGCTGCCTATCAGTGAGTCTAGCGCAAGGCTGTTCGCCCGCCCCTGTGAAAAAGTAACAGAAAGTAACACGAACTAATGTTACAGAGATTTGCAGTGAAGTATGTCCTGAGGTGAAAATTAAGCTAACGACGTGGGGAAAAGCAGGCTAGACACCCTAGAAAGATGACGAATTCATGTGCATAAGAAAAGAATATCGATGTGAAATGGACAGCGCAAGTGAAAAGCTGTTATTATCGGCGAAGAGAGAAGAACGGGTGCTGAACGTAAAGGGCACCACTTGTCCACAGGGAAGCGCGAGAGAGGACCGCACATGAGGATCATCCGTTGCAAAGACTACGATGCCATGAGCCGCAAGGCCGCCAACATCATTTCTGCCCAGGTCATCATGAAGCCCAATGCAAAGCTTGGTCTTGCCACGGGTACGACTCCCATTGGTGCCTATCAGCAGCTCATCAAGTGGTACGAGAAGGACGACGTTGACTTCTCCCAGGTCAGCACCTACAACCTCGACGAGTATCGCGGCCTTTCCCACGAAGACCCGCAGAGCTATCACTACTTCATGCGCAAGAACTTCTTCGATCACGTGAACATTGACCTCGCCAACACTCACGTGCCCGACGGTTCGAACCTCGATGCCGATGAGGCCTGCGCATCCTATGACGAGCTGGTAAAGTCTGTGGGCTATGTTGACCTGCAGCTTCTGGGCATCGGCAACAATGGCCACATTGGCTTCAACGAGCCCGACGAGGCCTTCAGCAAGGGTACGCACTGCGTTGACCTCACGGAGAGCACCATTCAGGCAAACAGCCGCCTCTTCGAGCGCGAGGAGGACGTGCCTCGCCAGGCCTACACCATGGGCGTGCAGACCATCATGCGTGCTCGTTCCATCCTCGTGATTGCCAATGGCGAGGCTAAGGCCCAGGCAGTGCGCGACATGTGCTTTGGCCGCGTTACCCCGCACGTTCCCGCGTCCATCCTGCAGCTGCACACCAATTGCACCGTCATTGCCGACGATGCGGCACTGTCCCTTTGCCCCGAAATCAAATAGTTCAGGTACCTGTGAGTCAAAAAGGTCTACGGTAAGTGACTCACAGGTACCTGTGAGTCACTTACCGTAGACCTTTTTGACTCATGAGTTACAAAAGAAGGCTCCCCTTCTGAGTGCCCATCTGGGGCGAGTCGAAGGGGAGCCTTTTGCTGAGCTCGTAAATGCTGAGTCGCACGCTAGTGGAGCGCGTAGGCTGCGAAGTAGCCGCCGCGCACGGCCTCGCCGATCTGCGCCGGCTTGATGCAGTCGCCAACCAGCGTGGTGATGTGGCCGTACTTCTGGAAGATCGCGTTGGCCTCGTCGCTGCGAGCCCTCATGCCAAAGGCGTCAACAACCATGTCAGCCTCAATCAGTTCCTGCTTGCCGTCATGCTCAACAAGCACGCCCTCATCGGTGACCTCGATGAGCTTGGTGTTGACCATCTGCTTCACGCCGAAGCGGTCGAGCTCGTAGAGAAGGGGCACGCGAGTGTAGGACACCATGCCCTTGACCACTTCGTCCATCATCTCGACGATGGTGACATCCTTGCCGGCCTGAGCGAGCTCGAGTGCGCAGTCGCAGCCACTTGCGCCGCCGCCGGCGACGACGATCTTGTTGCCCTGCAGGATGGCGTTGTCGTTGTGGTAGTCGATAACGCCCACCACATTGCTGCCGTCGAGGCCCTTGATGGGGATCTTGGCGGGCACGGCGCCGATGGCCACGATGATGGCGTCAGCCTCGGCAAGCTCAGGCGAGTCGGCGGTAATCTCCTTGTTGAAGACGACAGGTACCTCAAGTTCCTCAAGCTGGCGAATCTGCCAGGCGGTGAAGAGGCGCAGGCGTTCCTTGAAGCAGGGGGTTGCGGCTGGAAGCAGGGTGCCGCCCAGCTTGTCGCTCTTTTCGTAGAGGGTGACCTTGTGTCCCTCGAGTGCGGCAACGCGCGCGGCCTCCATGCCGCCGCAGCCACCACCGATGATGGCCACGTTCTTGGGATGCTCGGTCTTCTCGATGTGATACTCGAATTCGTAGTTGGCCTCGGCGTTGACGGCGCAGGAAATGGGCTTGTTCACCACGAGGTGGCCGCTGCAGTAGGTGTTGCAGGCGAGGCAGGGACGCACCTCGTCGCGCTGGCCTGCCCAGACCTTGTTGGGCAGGTCGGGGTCGGCGATGGAGGCACGTCCGAACATGGCGGCGTCAATCTTGCCGTCGGCAATGGCTTGCTCGGCGGACTCGGGTGTGTGCATGCCGGAGTTGATGATGGGCTTGTCGGTGACCGTGCGGAACTCGGCGGCCGCCTCGAGCATGGAGGCCTCGCCGGTGTAGATGGACGGCGTCAGCCAACGGCCGCTGTCATAGCAGCCGAGGTCAATGTCGAAGCCGTCGATGCCCAGCTCGTCAAGGTAGCGCACGATCTCCTTGCTCTCCTCCATCGTGCGTCCGCCCTCGAAGTCGTGGTAAGCGGCCATGCGGATGAGGATGGGGAAGTCTGGCCCCACCACGCCGCGAATGGCCTCGTAGGCCTCCTTGACCAGGCGCATGCGGTTCTCGAAGGAGCCGCCGTACTCGTCGTCGCGATGGTTCCAGATGGGGGTCATGAACTGGTCGAGCATATAGCCGTAGTGGGCATGGATCTCGATGGCGTCACCATTGGCCATGAGCACGTTCTGGGCGGCAATGCGATAGCCCTCAACGATCTCGTGAATCTCGTCGATGGTGAGGGCGTGCGCCTTGACGCTGGGATTGTAGAAGAGGGGGTTCTCGGAGGCAGACGAGGTGCCGTTGCCCACGAAGACCGGTGCCTCGCGTCCCAGGCCACAGCCCAGCTCCCACATGATCTTGGCACCTTCGGAGTGAACGGCCTCGGTAATGGCAAGCCAGCCGTGCATCTGGTGGGCGGTGCCCACGATGGTCTGGTGGGCAATCCATGCCTCGGTCTTGCTAACCACGAACTGCGCCTCGGGGATGATGAGCGAGAAGCCGCCGCGGGCGCGGGCGCGGTAGTACTCGATCTGCTGGATGGTGGGATAGCCGTTCATGTCCTCGGAGAAGGTGCCCATGGGAGCCTCAATGAAGCGGTTCTTGAGGTAGAGGCTCTTGATGCGAAGCGG
>CAJOKK010000002.1:13099-46795 GCA_905235165.1 uncultured Atopobiaceae bacterium
CGCTCATTGCCTTTCATGGCTTTCTTCTCCCTTTCCGTCGTGGGTGGATGCGCAGTCCCGTGGGTGCGTTTGTGCATACGGTTATTACGGTATGCATGGGCGCTGGCCTGCGACAAGAATTGATGGCATGAGCGAGCGAAGGGCTTGGGCGTACGGCGAGCATGCAAAAGAGTGCGCCTCCGAGCCGGCTGTGCCGAACTCGGAGGCGCACTCTTTGTTTTTTGGAGGCGTCGTTTTTGACGCTGGCGTCTGTTGGCGAGAAGAACTACATCTGCGTGATGCGGCGAACGGCCTCGGCGGTGTCCTCAGCGTTGCCGAAGGCGGTCAGGCGCACGTAGCCCTCGCCGCTCGGGCCGAAGCCGGCACCCGGCGTCGTGATGACGTTCGCACGGTCGAGCAGCTGGTCGAAGAAGTCCCAGGAGCCCATGTCGTCGGGCGTCTTGACCCAGGCATAGGGACTGCTCACGGCACCGTAAACCTGGTAGCCCGCCTCGCTCAGGCCCGTGCGGATCGTTTCGGCGTTCGCGCGGTAGTAGGCGAGGGACTGCTCGATCTCGCGCTCGCCCTGCGGGGTGTAGATCGCTGCGGCGCCGCGCTGGATCACGTAGGAGGCGCCATTGAACTTGGTGCACTGGCGGCGGTTCCAGAGGTCGCGCAGGCTCACGCCGTCACGCACGAGCTCCTTGGGCACGACGGTGTAGCCGCAGCGCGCGCCCGTGAAGCCGGCAGTCTTGGAGAAGGAGCGGAACTCGATGGCGCAGCGCTTGGCACCCTCGACCTCGTAGATGGAGTGCGGCACGTCCTTCTCAACGATGAAGCGCTCGTAGGCCGCATCGAACATGATGAGCGCGTCGTGCTCGTTGGCGTAGTCGACCCAGCGCTTGAGTTGCTCGAAGCTCAGCACCGTGCCGGTGGGGTTGTTGGGGGAGCAGAGATAGATCACGTCGACGGGCGTCTCGGGAAGCTCGGGACAGAAGCCGTTCTCTGCCGTCGTGGGCATGTAGTGGATGCGCGTCCAGCGGCCGGCCTCGACGTCGTAGTCGCCCGCGCGCCCGGCCATTGCGTTGGAGTCTACATAGACCGGATAGACCGGGTCGCAGACGGCGATGACGTTATCAATGTCGAGAAGGTCGACGATGTTGCCGCAGTCGCTCTTGGCGCCGTCGGAGACAAAGACCTCGTCGCTCGCGATGTCGATGCCACGCGCGGCGAAGTCGTGCTCCACGATGGCGTCGCGCAGGAAGGCATAGCCCTGCTCGGGGCCGTAGCCGTGGAAGCTCTCGGCGCGCGAAAGGTCGTCGACGGCTTCGTGCATGGCCTCGATGACGCTCGGGACAAGCGGAAGCGTGACGTCGCCGATGCCCATCTTGATGAGGCGGGCCTCGGGATGGGCCGTGCGGTAGGCCTCGGTGCGCTGGGCAATCTCGGAGAAGAGGTAGCTACCGGGTAGCTTCTTGAAGTTGGGATTGATGTGCGCCATGGCGCTGCTCCTCTCGATGCTGCCGCTCGCGGCGTGCGCGGCGGCGTGGATGACAAGAACCGGTTGACGCCCCGAACGCAGATAGCGGGCAGAGGCATCGTCCGAAACACGTACGACATGCGTTGACGATAGCATCCCTGTAAAGAGCAGTCCTTGGCCACGGGAGGCGCACATGCGTTACGAATTTGCAAAGCTGCACGGCGCGGGTAACGATTTCGTGATGATCGAAGACCTGGATGACGCCATCACCTTGACGCCCGAACAGGTGGCGTCCGTATGCGAACGCCACTTTGGCGTGGGCGCCGATGGCGTGATCGTGGTCAAGCCCTCGCCGCGCGAGGAGTGCGCGGCCTACATGGACTACTACAACTCAGACGGAACCAAGGCCGAGATGTGTGGCAACGGCGTGCGTTGCTTTGCCAAGTTCCTGGTTGACCGAGCCATCGTCGATCCGGCTGCGGGAAGCTTCGTCGCCGATACCCTCGCAGGCCCCAAGCCCATTCGCTTCACACTTGACGCCGACGGCAAGATGAAGACCGCCACGGTCGACATGGGTGCGCCGGTCCTCGATGCCGCGTCGGTCCCGACTACGCTTCCCCAGGCCGAGACGGCCTTTGGCAAGGCTGTCATCGAGCAGAGCGCGACCGCGGGTGACGTGACCCTCGCCTTTACCTGCGTCTCGATGGGCAACCCCCACGCCGTCGCCTTCGTGGACGACCCGCTGGCCTATCCCGTCACGACGGTCGGCCCGCTCTTTGAGTGCGCTCCGGAGTTTCCCGAGAAGGCCAACATCGAATTCGTCCACGTAGAGGGCGATACGATCGTGATGCGCGTTTGGGAGCGCGGCTGCGGAGAGACCCTTGCTTGCGGTACTGGTAGCTGCGCCACTGCCGTTGCGGCCCACCTGAGCGGCCGCGCTGGACGTAAGGTCAAGGTGAAGCTCCTCGGGGGAACGCTCGACATCGAGTGGAACGAGACCGACGGTCATGTCTACCTGACCGGCCCCGCTGAGCAATCCTTTACCGGTACCATCGAAATCTAGCTTACACAGACAACGGGTGAGTCGGTCGCCGCAGCTTCCGGAGGAAGCCAGGCCGGGACGGCGGGCGGACCCGTGCGAACGTTCTGCGACAGTGAGAAGCGCAGGCGCGGCGGGAGCGAGGACTTGTTCGAGCGAGCGAAGCGAGCGAGTCCCGCAGCTGCCGCGCCGTAGCGACGAACGCCCTTGTCGCAGAGTTCGCACGGGTCCGCCCGCCGTCCCGGCCTGGCTTCCTCCGCAAGCTGCGGCGACCGACTCACCCGCTGCTCATGCGCAGGTCCTCCCAAATGAATGTCGAGCTCGTTCAGTCACCTCTTACGAGATGAGCGTACCGTCCTTGTATGCCTCCATGAATCTCGCGTAGTCTGCCTCGTTCTGATCGGCGTAGGCACGGGCGAACTTCGCGATTGCCTTGTCGAAGGAATTGTCCGTACCGAGGTAGCTGCTGATCGCGAAGCGATCTCCCGTCCGAGCGTGCGCATGGGCGAGTGTCCATCCGCAGACCTGAGCCAGCTGGCTCAAGCCGGAGGGGTTCAGCAGGCTCAGGTCAATAGAGCCCTTGCCATCCCAAAGCTGACGCACGTAGTAGTCCTTGGACGTGCCCTTCGTGACGTCTCGGACACGGCACCATCCAAGAAGCGAGTCGCTTGCGGTCTGCATGGCGTGCTGCCCCTCAACCACACGTTGGGCGTGGTTGAGATGGATGTCAGGACCCAAGAAGCGTTCAAGCACCGACTCCTGCGCCTCCTTGACCTGAAGAACGAGGGCGTCCTTCTCGCTGGCTCCCCTCAGCACAATGATCCAGGCTCGGGTGCCCACGCTGCCCACGCCCACTACCTTGTGCGCCATGTCAACGGGCATGTAGCTCGAGACCAGACGGCGTTTTTCGGGTGTGAGCGACAGGCGGTATTTGGTCAAAATGGCCCCCATCAGCTGCTCGCAAGCCTCATCGCCAAGGAGCGAGACGAGATGGCCGCCCTCGTTGGAGCTAGCGAGCTCTTGGGCGATGTCGCGCATGGGAACAATAAGCGGGGGATTGCTCACAATGCGTAGCTTGCCATCTACGATCTCGGTAAGCTTGCGCACGGCTCGTGCGTTGTTCTTACCCTTGGACTTCTTCGTGATCTTCTTGGCTGCCTTGGCGGTCGCGGCGTCACTGTTTGCCATGATCGTGTCGTTCAGGGCGTCAACATCGAGGTGGGCGTACCACATATCGAGGTTGTTCATGGAGGCAAAGGTGGCCATGGCCTCGCGATATCCGCTCACGCAAGAACGTACGGCCTTCTTGCGCTCGCTCTTTGAGAAGCCATTGTCGCGTCCGCAGATCTCAACGCTGGCGGCCAGGCGCTTCACGTCCCATTCCCACGGGCCAAGCACGGTCTCATCGAAGTCGTTTATGTCGAAGACCGTCCGCCGCTCGGGGGAGAGGAAGAGGCCGAAGTTGGAGATGTGCGCGTCTCCGCAGATTTGGGTTTTGATTTTGGTGACGGGAGTGGTGGACAGGTCGCTTGCCATGATAAGCGCGGCACCGCGATAGAAGGTGAAGGGCGAGGCGCTCATGCGCTCATAGCGCAGGGGCAGCAGCTGCTGGACGCGTGTCGTGCCTTGGCTACGGAGAAGTTCGACCGGGTCAGGACGATCTTCGGGGACCTTCCAGATGGCGTGCTTCTCGAGAGGGACCGTTTCGCGAAGTGAGGCCCCGTACTCCGTGCTCTTCTCGACGTCAATTGCGTCGGAGGTTCCCAGAACCGACTTCAGACGCTGTCGGAGGGATTGTGCTATCGCTTCGTACGTGTTCTCGGTGCTCATCGAGGGGCCTCCTTGCCATACAACGTAGGTGCCGGTTGGCAAGATTATAGGCTCCCGAAGGTGGCAGCTTTCGAAGGGAGCCGCATGTCTGCCGTCGCCGAGCGATACGGCGATAAGTTCATGGGCATGAAAAAAGGCCACCCCGCATGCGAGGTGGCCTCGGAAAGCAAAAGGCTCTACTGTCTGTCGTCCGGAATCTGGAGGCAGGTAGCGGTCGAGACGATGTCGGCACCCATGAAGATGATGCTGAGGCCGATGAAGAAGCCGACGCTCGTGACAACGATGTCGGGGTTGGCAACGCACAGGCAGCCGATGAGGGTGGTTAGGATGCCGAGGCACAGGGGAACGTACCAGTGGATGTTGACGATCTGGCCGATAAGCCCGTTTGAGTACTTGTGGAGCTTGAAGGCGCGAGCGATGAGGATGATGCCCTCGGCGATGAGCCAGCAGGCGAGGAAGTAGGCGATGAAGATGTCAATGCCAATCTGCAGGGAAGGATAGACAAGAACGAGGATGCCGAAGACCAGCGACAGGATGGAGGCTACGAGTAAGAGCGCGTTCGAAGCTTCGGTATTGCGTATTTGCCACCAGAGGCTGAAGTAGCCAATGGCGTTGAAAATCGCCGTAAGCCCGATGCACCATCCGAGTGTCAAAAAGGTTGCGGTGGGTGTGAACATGCAGTACAGACCGCCCACAATCATGAATACGCCAAAGATGATGGCAAGAACCTTCTGAACTGTCATAGGGGTGCCCCTTTCCTTTCGTGCTAAGCCGGATGCCATCGCACGACCGACACAGTATATCCATAAAAGTAAAGAGCTACGTGTGCGTTTTTCCGAAAGAGCCGTGTACGTTAGCAAAACGTGGGCTAGCGCAGATTCTTCCCTGCTGTGCAGCCCCCGTTTTCTGTCGCGTTATAATTTCGGACATGGTGGAGCATATGAAAATTCAAGGGGTACTACAGGAAAGCGAGCAGTTTACGACTCTGCTCAGGCGGGTCACGCGTGTCGTGCGGGAATTCAGTGATGCTCGCTTTGAGACGCACGCTTCGAGCATCGCCTTCTTCATCTTCATGTCGATGATTCCCGTGCTGGTTATTCTTGCCTGTGCTGTTTCTGTTTTGGGTTACACCGAGCAAGAGCTTATTGCGATGATCGGCAGCGCCGTGCCCGAAACGGTGAGGCCCATGATTGAGACCATGGTGAGTGAGTCTTACGAGGAGGCCAATCTCGCGATTGGGGTGTCAACGCTTTCTTTGTTCTGGTCTGCTACAAAGGGGAGCTCAGCCATTACGCGCGGCCTTAATGCCGTCTATGCTCAGGAGGAGCGCCGCAGTGCCATTCAGGTCTTCTTGCTTTCTCTGGTTTCGGTGTTTGCCCTGATTATCGTAGTCGTTGCGGCAACGTATCTCATTTTTAGCAGCAGGCTCGTGAGGTTGCTCTCAAACGTCTTGCCATCTATTCCCCTTCCGGGCTTTACGCTCGACTTCTTGTCGTCGTTGTTCTTCTTTGCCATGGGCACGCTCGTTTTTTCCCTGTGCTACACCTTTCTCCCTTCGGGTAAACGTCGCTTTGTCGATCAACTCCCAGGGGCTATGCTCGCCGCCCTTGCCTGGGCCCTGCTGTCGTACGGCTTTCATTTCTTCGTAGACAGCAACACCAGCATCTACGCGCTCTTCTATGGAAGCTTTGCCACGGTGACGATCTTTTTGTTCTGGATGTACTGCATCTTCCAGATTCTGCTCTTTGGAGGCTTCTTCAATCGCTGCCGCTTGGAATGGCGTGAACGTGAGCGTCCCCAGGCCCATGACGGCTCTGACTGAGGCGTGCGCTCGCGTTAGTGAAAGCGACCGCCTCGCAATCAAAACGTCGGTTCTTACGTTATAATGGCCTCACGAGTGAAGGGGAGGCCGATATGAGCACAGACAAGGTAGCCATTCTGATCAAGAAGGCCGCGCTCGCCGCAGAGCGCGTGCAGAGCCCTTTGCTCCAGGACAAAGACCTGACGGTCAGCCAGTACAAGATCATGAAGTACCTCTATGCCGCCCCCGCCGACTCGGTGCGTCTGGTTGATCTTGAGTCCTACTATTCGATGACGCATCCGGCGGTCATTGACGTTATCAAGGTTCTCGAGAAGAAGGGCTACTGCGAGCGCGTCGTCAATCCCGAGGACGCTCGGAGCAAGATTGTCACGCTTACCGAGAAGGCGCACGCCGAGCGCGAGAGCCTGATGGCTCTGGGTGACGAGATGGAGGCTGCCGTCACGGCAAACCTGAGCGACGCCGAGTGCGAGCAGCTGGCCACACTTCTGAGCAAGCTCATTGGCGAGTAGTCTGTCTGCGGCCTGACAATCGAAGGGGCCTGGCACGAGAGGGGAGAGACAATGGCGAGCGCGAACTTTTCTGTGAATGAGGCAACGTGCGTTGGCTGCGGACTCTGCCTCGAGGCATGTCCGGGCAACATGGTTGGCGGCGATGTGCTGCGACTCGTGGATGGCCGTCCCGTCATGGTCGACCAGAACAAGTATGGCTGGCAGGGTTGTTGGCGCTGCCAGCATTGCCTTGCCGCCTGTCCGACGGGATCCATCTCGATCTTCGGACTCTCGGCAGGACAGCTGAGTCCGAAGCCCGACGCCTCGATCGCCGAAGACCTCCCCAAGCTCGTGCGATTCCGCAGGTCCTGTCGAGCCTTCAAGAAAGACGACGTGGACGAGGCGCTGATTGACGAGCTGCTTGATGACGTGAGTGCCGTTCCCACGGGTGGCAACAACCAGCGGCTTGAGTTCAGTGTCGTCACCTCGAGAGAGGCGATGCGCCGCGTGTACGACGCCGTGTTTTCAGACCCCGCTCAGCCGGGCCTCTTCGAGACGGAAGCCGACGACCTCAGCGCCCTCAGGATCTATGACGCACCGCACCTCTTTATCGCCCACAAAGAGCTTGGTGGCAGAAACCAGAATGGCGACGCGGTCGAGGTCAACCTTGCCACGGCCTATTTTGAGCTGCTCGCCAACGCGCGCGGTTTGGGAACGGTCATCTCCACCTATTCGGCCGAGCTGCTGTCTCAGCATCCCGAGGCCTTGGAGCTGCTGGGCATTCCCGAGAACCACAGCTTCATGACGGTGGTTGGCTTTGGCTATCCGCGCATACGCTATGTACGCGGCATCGCCAAGAAGCGCCCGGTGCACAAGCTCTCCTAGCTGCCTGTGAGCTCGCTCTCGTGCCTGCGGGCGCCCTCGTTAGAGCACGCAGAGCGTGTAATCCATGGACCCAAGGCCGATCTGCGAGCCGTACTCGAGCGTGTGCCAGCCGTTCAGGCTCTCGATGCGCTCCACGAGATCGGCGCCGTCGCTCGCGAGGTAGACGAGGTCAGCGCAGGCGCAATCCAGGGCTACTGGGTCGAGCGATGAGAGGATGCCGATGTCGGCCATGGTGGGCTCGCGCGGGTTGGGGTCGCAGTCGCAATCGACTGAGAGGCGATTCATCACGTTCACGTAGGCGATGTTGTCCTTGCCCACGTGGTCGACAACAGACTTCGCCGCCTCGGCCATAGACTCGAGGAAGTCGTCCTGCTCGGCACCACCATGCGAGAGCCACTCGGAATCCCAGGCGCCGGCGGTGTGGATACGGCTCTTGCCCGCTTTGGAGGCATAGCCGATCGACATGTTTTTGATGGCGCCGCCAAAGCCGCCGTTCACATGGCCCTTGAAGTGCGAGAGGACCAGGTGGCCGACGTAGTCATCGAGCTTTGCTCCCACGAGGTTGCCCGTCAGGTGACGGCCGCCTTCAACGGGAAGCTCGATGTCGCTCTCCGCGTCGAGGATGACGGTCTTGGCGATCTTGGGAAAGCCGCGCTCCTCGATGACCTTCAGGTGCGTTTCGGTGATGCCGCGCGACCCCTCGAAGGCGGTGTTGCACTCAACGATGTCGCCATCCACCAGGTGAACGAGGTCGGCGATGAACTCGGGGCGAAGGTAGTTGGAGTGCGAGCCTTGGCCGGTGCTGATCTTCACGCCGACTTTGCCGGGCAGTTCAATACCGAGGGCTTGGTAGGCCGCAACGAGGCCGGTGGGGGAGATGTCAGGCGTGAAGTAGACCGAGGGGCCTCCCGTGGCATGGGCGCCTTGCGTGACGCCGCTCGCTTCGGCCGGCTCTGGGACGCTGTCTGCCGGGGCGTCGGGAGAGGCAGGGATTACCGCGTCCTTGTCGACATCTGCCGCGCAACCGAGGACGGGAGCCAACAAGGCAAGGCCTGCCGCAGCGGTGCCGAGGTTGATCACTTCGCGTCGAGTCAGCTCTTTCATGGTGGCCCTCATCTCTGCTGTCGAAGCTAACGGCATGTGGAGAAGTCTAGGAAACGAGTCTAGCATGCAGCGAGCATTTATGCAGGTAATCGGTAGTGATAACGACCGCTTGCCTAAAAGTGGCCGCCGTCAAAGACAAAGTAGGTTCCTACGAATATACTGTAAGAACCTACGTAAATCAGAAGGACTCCTCGTGGGTAAGCTTACGTCAGAAGAAAAGGGGCGTGCGTCATGTCGCTGACAGCACAACAGCAAGACGATACGAGAAGAGAGCTTCGCGAGAACTTCGAGAAGGCCGGTGTCAGCGTCTCGCAGGTGGCGGAGGACCTCGGTACGTCCGAGACCTATATCGAGCAGCTTCTTCGCCTTGAGCCAAGACGCTACGAAGACACCTGGATCTTGAAGAACTACCTTTGCGAGAAGGTCAGGGAGGCTGGAGATATCCCCACGCCCTTTACGGCATTGGGTGGCGACTATCACGTCATCTGGTTCCTCGATCCGACCTACATCGACGGCGGTCGCATCTTTTGAGAGCCGTCGTGTGCGTCACGCGATCCTAGACCCCTGAGGGCGCAAATGCCGCCGCTACCCTAGCTGCGTCACGGGCGCTCGTATCGAGCTGTTAGCGTGGTGGTACTTCCCAACAGGACGTTGGGTGTTCGTATGTCCCCATACATTAAGGAGAAGGACATGGGCAAGATCATTACCCTGATTACCGGAGCAGAGCGTGGTATGGGCCTGGTCACGGCGAAGGCCTTGGGCCAAAAGGGTCAACACATCATCATCGGCGCCTACAACATGGATCTTGGCCAGCAGGCGCTCGCTGAGCTGATTGATGTCGGCGTCGAGGCCGAGCTCTACAAGTGCGACGTCACCAACCGTGACGACATTAATGCCCTTGTCGCTGCCATCGATGACAAGTACGGCTACCTGAACATCCTCATCAACAACGCGGGCATTGCCGGTCCCATGACGTCGCCTTCGCAGACCTCCGAGGAAGACCTGCGCAAGACCATGGAGACCAACTTCTTCGGTGCCGCCGCCATGGTCCAGGCCTTCCTGCCGCTGTTGAAGAAGGCCGAGTTTGGCAAGATCATCAACATCACGAGCGACCTCGGCTCCCTGACGCTTGCCTCCGACCCCACGAATCCGCTCTACAACTTCAACTCCTTTGCCTACTCCGCATCCAAGGCGGCAACCAACTTCATCACCGTGGCCTTCGCGAAGGAGCTTGCCGGCACGAACATCACGGTCAACTCCGTCAACCCCGGCATGACGGCGACCGACCTCATCAACAAGAAGGCTTTCGAGGAGAACGGCGCCAAGACGCCGGAGCAGGGCGCCGCTCGTGCCATCGAGCTGGCATCTTCCGACGACAACACCCTGACCGGAACCTTCACGCAAGACACGGGTCCGCTGCCTTGGTAACAACGTTCTAATCGCTATGCAAAAGGGGCTCTCCCTTCCAAAGGGGGAGCCCCTAATAGGCCACCTGCCGTAGACCATCCGGAGAAAGCCAGGCGCGGCCAGGCGGGGACGGCGGGCGGCCCTGCGCGAACGTTCTGCGGCAATGAGGAGCGAAGGCGCGGCGGGAGCGAGGACTTGTCTGAGCGAGCGAAGCGAGCGAGTCCCGCAGCTGCCGCGCCGGAGCGACGAACGTCCTTGCCGCAGAGTTCGCGCGGGTTCTCCCGCCGTCGTCACGCACAGACAGAGATGAAGGCCAATCCCAGGCAGTTCACGTACAAGAAAGGAGCCGGGACGTTAATCCCGGCTCCCCTACTGAGCAACTATGTGCTGACGCTCAAACTAAAGGCTTACTCGCCGAAGTTGTAGCGGATGAAGTCGACAAGCTCGACCTTCTTGCCAAGCTCCTTGGAGACCTTCTCAGCGAGCTCGTTGATGGAGACGCTGCCGTCCTTGACGTAGGCCTGCTCGCCGAGGACGTTCTCCTTGAAGAACTTCTCGAGCTTGCCAAGGGCCATCTTCTCCTGGATAGCCTCGGGCTTGCCGGAGTTGGCAGCCTGGGCCTTGGCGATCTCGACCTCGTGGTCGACGACCTCGGAGGAGACGTCCTCACGCTTGGCGGCAACCGGGTTCATGGCGATGACCTGCATGGCGACGTCGCGAGCGAAGTTCAGGAAGGCGTCAGCCTTGGCGGCGTCGGCATCCTCGACGGTGAACTCGACGATGTCGGCGTGCTTGCCGTCGTGGTGGATGTACTTAACGAGGGTGCCCTCGGTGGTGACGAACTGGAAGCGGTTGATCTTCTGGTTCTCGCCGAAGACGTGGATGTTCTCCTTGAGCTCCTCGTCGACGGTCTTGCCGTTCATCGGGGCAGCGAGAAGCTCCTCGAGGTTAGCGGGCTTGACCTCGGCGACGACCTTGGCGAGGGACTCGGCGAAGGCGCGGAACTTGGCGTTGGTGCCAACGAAGTCGGTCTCGCAGGTGAGCTCGAGCAGAGCGCCGGTCTTGCCGTCCTCGGAGATGTAGGCGGCGATGGTGCCCTCGTTGGTGTCGCGGCCAGCGCGCTTGACGGCCTTGGCGAGACCCATGGTGCGCAGGACGTCGACGGCCTTCTCGATGTCGCCATCAGCCTCGACGAGTGCCTTCTTGCACTCCATCATCGGGGAGTCGGTCATCTCACGGAGCTGCTTGACGAGAGCGGCGGTAACCTGAGCCATGGTAGATCCTCCTTAGGATGGTGTTATCAAAAGACGGGAAGTGCGGAAGCCGTACTTACTCGGCTGCGGGAGCCTCGGCAGCCATCTCCTCAACGGAGATCTGCTCCTTGCCGGAGCCAGCGAGGGCAGCGTCGGCAACGAGCTCGCACATGAGCGAGACAGAGCGGATGGCGTCGTCGTTCGCGGGGATGCCGTAGTCAACGACGTCGGGATCGGAGTTGGTGTCGAGAAGGCCGATGACGGGGATGTGCAGACGGTTGGCCTCCTTGATGGCGATCTCCTCGCGCTTGGTGTCAACCACGAAGATGGCCTGCGGAAGGGCCTTCATGTCGCGGACGCCGCCGAGGTTGCGCTGGAGCTTCTCGAGCTCCTTGGTGAGCACAGCCTGCTCCTTCTTGCCGCGAAGGGCCATGGTGCCGTCCTCGACCATGCGCTCAAGCTCCTCCATGCGGTCGATACGCGAACGCATGGTGACGAAGTTGGTGAGCATGCCGCCGAGCCAACGCTGGTTGATGTAGGGCATGTTGGCGCGAGCAGCCTGGGTGGCGATGGGCTCCTGGGCCTGCTTCTTGGTGCCGACGAAGAGGATGTTGCCGCCCTTGGCAGCGGTCTCCTTGATGAAGGTGTAAGCCTGGTCGGCGTTGATGACCGTCTGCTTGAGGTCGAGGATGTAGATGCCGTTGCGCTCACCGAAGATGTAGGGCTTCATCTTGGGGTTCCAGCGACGGGTCTGGTGACCATAGTGGCAGCCGGCCTCGAGCAGGGTCTTGATGTTGATCTTAACAGCCATGATAACCTCCTGTGGTTGGTCCTCCGCGTGATGTCGTCCCCCTTGAACCACCCAAGACCTGGCTTGAGAGTCCTGGGCACCGTGGCCTTGGAGTCGTCACGCGTGCGAATTGGATGCTGTGCGGGCGCACAGCGACCATTGAGTATAGCACCCGGCGCCAAACGCAAGGCTAACAATGTGTACCTCATGTGTGCTCCACAAGCCGCAAGGACTGGGAGGTCAGGGCGTGCGCGAGATGGCGCGCCTGCGGGAAGGGGCGCAATCACTCGCCACGCGGGTGGGCCTGGCGGGCCGCGTCTCGCAGGCGGTCTGCGGAGAGGTGCGTGTAGATCTGGGTCGTGGCCAGGCTTGCGTGACCGAGAAGCTCCTGGACGCTGCGCAGGTCAGCGCCTCCTGCCAGAAGCTCGGTGGCATAGGTGTGCCGCATGGCGTGAGGGGTGAGGCTTGCGTCGAGCCCCGCTTGCGTCACGTGTCGCTCGAAGCAGGTCCGCAGGGCGTTCGCGCTCATGCGGTTGCCCCTCGTTGAGACAAAGAGGGCGTCAGTCTTCTCCCCCTTGGCCTTGGCAGCGAGCTGAGCGCGTGCATGGGCCAGATAGGTGCGAAGCCAGCTGAGGCTGGCGTCATAGAGCGGCACGATGCGCTCCTTGGAGCCCTTTCCGAAGAGGCGGACCTGGGCTGAGGCGAGGTCAACGTCGGCCAGGTCAAGGCGGGAGAGCTCGGAGATACGCGCCCCCGACGCATACAGCAGCTCGAGAAAGGCGCGGTCGCGCAAGCCCTCCGACGTGGAGCTGTCGCAGGTCTCGAGAAGGCGGTTGGCCTCCTCGTCAGTCATGGTCTTGGGAAGGGTCTGTGCCAGCTTGGGGCTCGAAAGCGCGGCGGCCACGTCCTGGTCGGTCAGCCCCTCGTGCACCAGCCAGCGATACAGGGCACGAATGGCTGAGAGGTGCCGGTTGATCGTCTTGGTGGAGTAGCGTGCCCGCGAGAGCTCGGCCAGGTAGCTGCGCAGCTGGCGATGGGTCACCTGAAGCGGGCGGACACCCTGGCGCTCAACCCAGGCGCAATAGGCATCGAGGTCTATCTCGTAGGCGCGCACGGTGTTGTCAGACAGGTTGCGCACCGTGGCGAGGTAGACGACGAAGCGATCGACGTAGCCACGAAAGCGTTCGAGCTCCTCAAGACGCTCGTCCGTCTCCATGGCGATTATGCCTGCCCATCCGAGCTGGAAATGCCCTTGTCGGCAGCGGGGTCTTCCGGCTGCTCGATAGGGTCATCGAGGGCTGAGAGGTCGGGGTCGGCAAAGAGGTCGGGGCGTGCGGCAAGGGCCTCGCGCAGGTCATGCCGGGCACGCGCGGCGTAGGCCGCGTAGCGGTCACGCTTGCTCAGGCGCTTGCCGCCCAAGGGCGGGAGGATGCCAAAGTTCACGTGCATGGGCTGGTAGGGCTCGGTGGCTGGGTCGGTCGCATAGGCCACAAGCGAGCCGAAGGCCGAGGTGCGCGGCAAGCTGAGCGCGGGCACGCCCGTGATGTCGGCATAGGTGTTGACCGCGGCGAGCAGGCCCGAGGCAATGGCCTCGACGTAGCCCTCGGTACCCGTGATCTGGCCAGCGAGACGAATCGTCGTATTGGGGATGGCGAAGGTGGCGTCGAGGGCGCGGGGAGAGTCGACGAAGGAGTTGCGATGCATGACGCCAAAACGGGAGAAGACCGCGTCACCCAGGCCGGGGATGAGGCGAAAGACGCGCTCCTGCTCGCCCCAGACCAGGTTGGTCTGGAATCCCACGAGGTTGTAGGCGGTACGCTCGGCGTTCTCGGCCCGCAGCTGCACGGCTGCCCAGGGACGGCGACCCGAGCGCGGATCGACAAGGCCCACCGGCTTGAGGGCGCCAAAGCGCAGGGCGTCGACGCCCTTGCGCGCGATCTCCTCGACCGGCTGGCAGGCCTGGAAGAGGTCGCGCTGCTCGAAGTCGCGCGAGATGACGCGACGCGCGGAGACAAGGGCCTCATAAAAGGCCTCGTACTCCTCCTTGTCCATGGGGCAGTTGAGGTAGTCGCCCGCCCCCTGCTCGCCATAGCGCGACTGCTCGAAGATGACCGAGCGGTCGAGCGAGTCAGCCTCGACGATGGGAGCCGCCGCATCGAAGAAGGACAGGCGCTCGCCGCCCACGCGCTCAGCCAGGGCCGCAAAGAGGCGCTCGGAGCAGAGCGGGCCGGCGGCGATGACGACGCGGCCCTCAGGAATCTCGGTGGCCTCACGACGCTCAAGCGTGATGTGGGGATCGTCCTCGACGGCCTTGGTGACGGCGGCAGAGAAGGCGTCGCGGTCGACGGCAAGGGCACCGCCCGCAGGCACCGCGCAGTCTCGGGCGATGGCAAGCAGCTGCGAGCCCATGGCCGTGAGCTCCTGCTTGAGCAGGCCCGCAGCGCTGTCGGGGCGCGTCGACTTCAGGGAGTTGGAGCAGACGAGCTCGGCCAGGCGGTCGCCATGGTGGGCGGGGGCGTTGTCCGACGGCCGCTGCTCAAGGAGGGTGACGTCGATGCCACGCGATGCCAGCTGCAAGGCACACTCGCTGCCCGCAAGGCCGCCCCCAATCACCGTGACCTGCTCCATGTATCTGCTCCTCTCCCCTTACGTTCTTTGTGCTTGAACATTCTAGCGAGAAGGAGCGGCCATGGCCCCAGAAGGGCGATGACCAAGAGATTTGCACGGCTTTGTGGGCCTTGCGAGGGGCAACTCGCACCGAGCCTGTCCCTCGCAAGGCTGAGCCATCGCCACATTCCGCCTCTTAGCCTTCGCCCTCAGCGAGAAAGGCCTTGCGCGAAGGGGCGTAGCGTCCATCCGGCAGGCGCGTCACAAATCCGCTCGCCTCAAGCTCGGCAAGCTTGCGAAGCGTTGAGAGGGCCGACTTTCCCAGGCGGTTTGCCAGGTCGTCTGGACGCATGGGCATCGCGGCCAAAGCCGAGACAACCATGTCTAAGTCTCTTCTCTGCGCTCCCCCGCCCACCAGGCGCATGACGCCAAAATCGAGCGATATACGCATCTCCAGGTCCTCCTCGGAAACGATGGGCAAGGCCCCATCCACGATGAGCTTGTTGGCGCCTACAGACTCTGGCGAGAAGATGCAGCCGGGCACGGAGTAGAGCGTGCGATTCAGATCGATCGCGAAGGCCGCCGTGCTTGACGTACCCGAGCGCTCCCCTGCCTCGGTAACCAGCAGGGCTTCAGCGAGCGCCGCGATGAGGCGGTTGCGCTTGGGAAAGCCATATCTCGATGGTGGGGTCCCCCAACGCTCGAGACCCACCACGCAGCCATGCTTGAGGGCTCCCTCAAAAACATCAGTCGAGCTCTTGGGATAGATCTGATCGACGCCGGTGCCCGGGACGACGATGGTCGCGCCGCCCGCCCGCTGGGCTCCACGCAAGGCCGCGGCATCACAACCGAGCGCGCCACCAGAGACGACCGTGATGCCGCACTCGGCAGCAACCCTTCCCGCCATCTCGGCCACGGCCAAACCGTACGGGGTCGCACGACGTGCTCCGATAATGGCCAGGCACCTCGTCTGCAGGACCTCCCTGGAGCCCATTCCATACAGGACTTTGGGCAGATCCTCGAGGTCCCTCACGCTCTCGGGAAAGGCCTCGTCTTCAGACGTCAACTCCCAGCGCCCATCCCCTTCAGGGACTACTCGCTCCTCGGACGATACGAACATGCCTCCACCACCTCCTCGGCTCCGATGACCTCATGTTCGGCTAGGTCGGCAATCGTTCGCGCCACCGACGCCACGCGAGCTATGCCCCGACCTCCAAAGCCCTTGCGATCGGCAAGGGTCTCCAGGACCTCGCGCGCCCGATCCTCCATCGCCACCGCACTCAAGCCGTTGCCTGACCCACGCTGGCGCGCACTTCTCCACGATCGATACTCACGTGCCGCTGCCACCTGCTCAGCCATAAGCTCGGATGAAAGCCCCTCACTCCCCCGGATGACCTTGCGAGAGCTCGGCCGGGCCACGTCTATAAAGACGTCGATGCGGTCTATCAAAGGACCACACATCTTGGCTTGATAGGCTTGGATTCGCGCGGGAGTGCAGGTACAGGTGTGGCCGGGGTCACCCAGGTGTCCGCAAGGACAGGGGTTGGCCGCCGCGACGAACATGAAGTCGGCCGGAAAGACATAGGTGCCATCCGCACGAACGATCCTCACGCGGCGATCCTCAAGGGGTTGGCGAAGCGCCTGCAGGGTCAAGTTGTTGAACTCGGGAAGCTCGTCCAGAAAGAGAACGCCCTTATGGGCAAGGGAGATCTCACCCGGCGTGACCGGATGCCCGCCGCCGATCAAGCCCACCGACGAGACGGAGTGATGCGGTGCCCTGAAGGGGCGACCACCTGCCTCGAGGTCGTCAAGCGGCTCCCCGGCAACGGAGTGCAAGAGCATGGCCTCCACGCGATCTTCTGCAGAGAGGGACGGCAGTATGGTGGGAATCCGACGCGCGAGCATGGTCTTGCCCGCACCGGGAGGCCCCACCATGAGCACGCCATGGCTTCCCGCCGCCGCGATGACGAGCGCCCGCTTGGCAACCTCTTGGTCAACCACGTCAGCGAAGTCAAGCTCGCAGCAACGGCGACTCCCACAGTTAGCCTCCATGGCAACAGAGCCGCTCACCGCATAGGTTCCCAGCGCGTCGACCCCGCGTCGCAGCTGAGAAAGGGCCTGGATGCTACGTTCCCGCTCTGAGACCAGCCAACCCTGCGGATCTTCTCGGGCGTGCACAAAGGCCAAGCCCTTCTCCGAAGCAAGCAGGGCAAAGGCCACCGTCCCGCGCACTGGGGTCACGCCCCCATTGAGGTCGAGCTCGCCCACAAAGAGGCAGTCATCAAGCCCATCGGGAGGAATCTGCTTGGAGCAGGCGAGAATGGCCACGGCAATCGGCAGGTCAAGGCCCGTTCCCGTCTTCTTGATCTCACCGGGAGCAAGGTTGACCGTCACGTTGGCGCGAGGCATCGTGAACCCACAGCTATTCATGGCACAGCGCACGCGCGCGACCGCCTCGTGCACCGAGGTGTCAGGCATGCCCACGATGTGTACACCGGGTATTCCCGCCGTGAAGGAGACCTCGACGCACACGTCAACCGCCTCAGCCCCGCGCACCACTGCCGAGTGCACGCTGAAGGAGGCCATGTCAGTCCTCCCAAAGGTAGACGTTGTCAAGGTAATGCAGGCGCGCAAGGTTCTCAGAGACGATCGAGACGGCAATCACGTCAAAGCGCGCCGAGAAGCAGCCGGGATGCTCACAGATGTAGAGCAAGGCCATGTTGCGATAGCGGCTCATCTTGGTTGGGGTAACGGCGATCTCGGGATAGATGGTGCGCTTCTCGCCCAAGTTGAGACGGGTCTTCACCTCCACCAGCACAATGCTGTCGCCGTCACAAGCGATGATGTCCGCCTCACCGAACTTGCAGGACCAGTTGCGCTCAAGCAGCTCAAGGCCGTGCTTCTCGCACCAACGCGCCGCAATCATCTCGCCCTGCATGCCCACCTCGTGCGGGCTCAGCTCGCCCACCGGCTTTTTGCAGGACAGGCGCGGATAGCGCTCGACCTCCTCCGTCTTGACGCGCGCCTCGCAGGCCACCCGCGCACTCAGGGTAAAGTCATCAAGAAAAACCTTGCCAGCAGACATACCGCCTCCCGTCGTCGCGATGAATCGGAAGACCTAGTGTGACAAGGCAAGCTGGCAGCAAGCTTGCATGGAGCTGACAGGATGCTGGCAGCAAGCTGCAATCGGAACAAAAACCGTCACGGAGCCGCTGATAGCGAGCTCGTGATGTGTCTGGCCCCATTGAAAGGCGATTTAGAAGAGACTGGGAGTCTCCAGAAAGTTGCCACAAAAGGACACGCGATGGATGGGCGAAAGGCCCTTCTCGCGAATGGCCGCAATGTGCTCGGCCGAGCCATAGCCCTTGCAGGCGGCAAGGTGATAGCCGGGATACTCCGTGTCGTAGGCCACCATGAGCTCGTCTCGCGTGACCTTGGCCACGATGGAGGCGGCCGCGATGCAGGCGATATGCGCGTCTCCCTTTACGACGGTCTGCTCCTTGGGATGGACGTGAACCGGGTTGCCATCGATAAGAACGGCATCGGGCTCAATGCCACATTCGGCAATCGCCTGCGTCATGGCCATGCGAAGGGCGTTGGCCATACCCACGGCGTCGATGGAAGCCGGCTCAATATGCGCGATGCCAATGGCCACGGCAACCTCGGCGATTTGGGCAGCCAAGGTCTCGCGACGGGCAGGCGTAAGCTGCTTGGAGTCGTTGATGCCCCACACGATGGGCTCTGCCGGCAAGACGACGGCCCCAACGGTCAGGGGGCCGGCAATGGCTCCGCGACCCACCTCATCGACGCCGATGGCAAGGCCCCCTTGGGCGAGCTCTTGCTGGAGGCGATACATCTCGAGCACGCGATCGCGCTCCCCCAGCTCGCGCTCCGCGCGGCGCTGCGCCGTCTGGATGGCCTTCTGTACCTGCTTGCGCGGGTCGTCTTGGTAACGCTCCACCAAAGCCGCGACCTCGTCGGCAGGAGCCGTGGCAAGAAGGGCCGCGACCTCACGGGCACTTGCGGCAACAACTCGTTTCTCTGCCATGGCATTTCCTCCTCGACACACGCGATGGGCGCGGCGCGCTTGCAAACAACGCTATCAAGGATATAGAAAAGGAGGGCTTCTGCACAATGTGAGGTCGCCAAGGCCTCGCCATGCACGTTATCTTGGGGCAAATCTGGGTTTTGGGGCAATTTTGCACCCCAACTGCACCTCGGACGCTTCTTTCGTACCACGTTTTGACGGTTATGCGAACCTCTTTGTTCCCATGGGGGCATTTCGCGCAGTGTTGCAATTCTTGATATTTCATTTACCTGCGCTTTTGCTTATATAAATAGTGCAACTAAGTACATTAGGAAAAGCAAGGTTCACATAACCGTAAAAACGTGGTATGAAACGCATCGCGCACGCATAGCTGAGCGTCAAAGTGGGTCCCACGGGGCTTTGTCGCCATCGGATTACGACTCCAAGCTTGCACAGCACCCATACATAACAAAAAATCGCCCCGGGAATCCGGGGCGGTTTCTGTGCGTGTGTCTCGCCTTAGCGCTTCTCGCGGATGCGAGCGGCCTTGCCGATACGATCGCGCAGGTAGTAGAGCTTTGCACGACGGACGTCACCGTGACGGACGACCTCGAGCTTCGCGATCTTGGGGCTGTGAAGGGGGAACGTACGCTCGACACCGATACCGAAGCTGATCTTGCGGACGGTAAAGGTCTCGCGTGCGCCGGCACCGCTCATGCGGATGACGTCGCCCTGGAAGACCTGCTCACGCTCACGCTCGCCTTCCTTAATGCGGTAGTACACCTTCACGTTGTCGCCGACGAGAACCGTGGGGATGTCCTCACGGATCTGCTGACGCTCAATAGCGCGAATGTAATCCATGCTCGTACCTCGTTCTTCTCTAGAGGTGCCGCCATACGTGAGCGACACATAGGTTTACACACAGCAGCTTAGTATAGGGAAGCGAGTCGAATCAGACAAGCTCCCTCCAGGAAAAATCGACGTATCCTCCACTTACGTGAGGGCCCAACCTCGAGGAACGTTAATAGACTCGTAGATACGGATGGCATATCGGTCGGTCATGCTCGACAGATAGTCTGCCACCTGGACATCGGGCGGGTCGTCATGAATCCGGTATTCCTCGGGAACCTCATCAAGGTGGGTCACGAAGTACCTAAAGAGGCTCGTGACCAGGTGTTCTGCCTTGGGTTCCTCAAGCTTGGCGTCACCCGCCTCATAGAGGTTCTCGAAGAGCATGGAACGCAGGTTCATGGTGGCCCGCCAGACCTCGTCCGACATGGCTATGTCACCTTCTGCCATGCTCGTTGCAACCATGTCGTGCACCATGGTCTCGATGCGGGCCGAAGAAGACTCCCCCAGCACACGACGCGACTCCTCGGGCAGGTCCTCCTCGCGAAGCAGGCCCGCGCGCTCGGCGTCGTCGATGTCATGGGCTATGTAGGCAATTCGGTCGGCACGCGCCACGATGCGCCCCTCTGGAGTCGTGGCAGCAAGGCTTCCCGTGTGGCAGCAAATGCCGTCAAGCACCTCAAAGGTCAGGTTGAGGCCACGGCCGTCCTTCTCCAAGACACGCGCGATGCGCACGCTCTGCTCGTTATGGCGAAAGAGGCTCTTGCCCTCCTTGCTGGAGGGGTCGATCGCGCGATACTCAGCCCGCGCGCGGCAAAGGGCTCGCTCCCCCGCATGACCAAAGGGGGTGTGGCCAAGGTCATGCCCCAAGGCGATGGCCTCGGTGAGGTCGACGTTGAGCCCGAGGGCCCGTGCGATAGAGCAGGAAACCTGCGCCACCTCGAGCGTGTGGGTCAGGCGGGTACGGAAGTGGTCGCCTTCGGGGGCGAGAAAGACCTGCGTCTTGTTGGCAAGCCGACGGAAGCTCTTGGAATGGAGGATGCGGTCGCGGTCGCGTTGGAAGCAGGTACGCAGCGGGTCTTCCTCCTCGGGATGCTCTCGCCCGCGCGAGGAGTCGGAGAACGTCGCCTCAGGTGAGAAGATCTCATGCTCTCGCCGTTCGATGTCTTGCCGCTCGATGAGCTGCATGTCCTCCCCCTAGCAGTAAGAGAGCTGTCGTGCTGCCATTGTAGGGCAGTCCTAGGGCAGAAGCAGCAAAAAGCAGGTGAGAGGCCCGTCAACCGGCTTGTCAGGAGATGGGCGTCGCTCTAGGACCGAGGGTGCCCTCTACCAAACAGTGACATTTCCGGGCTGTTTTTGTCACAAAATGGCTGAGGGGGCCGAGGGGCGGGCCAGTGCATCCCTACCAAACAGTGTCATTTCAGGGCTGGTTTTGTCACAAAATGGCGGAAAACCCGTTCCCATCAAAAAAGGGAGGGACCCGTAGGTCCCTCCCCTAGCTAACAAGAGCTTGTGCTCGCAAACTTAGGCGCGCGGAGCGATCGTCTCGGCGCCACCGTTGGAGTTGAGCTTGGCCTGAGCAGCCGCAAGGCGTGCGATGGGCACACGGAAGGGCGAGCAGGACACGTAGTCCAGGCCGAGGTCATAGTACTTCTGGATGGAGTCGGGATCGCCACCCGTCTCGCCGCAGACACCGCAGGTGAGGTTCGGGTTCGTGGCCTTGCCACCCTCGACGCCCATCTGGACCAGGCGGGCAACGCCACGGTCGAGCGTCGCAAACGGGTTGGTCTTGATGAGCTTCTCGTTCATGTAGGTGTCCAGGAAGGAGGACTCAACGTCGTCACGCGAGAAGCCGAGGCAGGTCTGCGTCAGGTCGTTGGTGCCGAAGGAGTAGAAGTCGGCGTACTTGGCGATGTGGTCGGCGGTGATGGCAGCGCGCGGCAGCTCGATCATGGTGCCGATGGGGATGTCGAGCTTGACGCCGTAGGCCTCCTCGACCTCAGCGATGTCAGCCTCGCACATGTGACGCAGGTGCTTGAGCTCCTCGGAGAAGGCAACCAGCGGGATCATGATCTCGGGCTTGGCGTCAATGCCCTCCTTGATGAGCTCGGCAGCAGCGCTGGCGATGGCCTTGAACTGCATGTGGTTGAGCTCGGGATAGAGGAAGCCGAGGCGGCAGCCACGGGTGCCGAGCATGGGGTTGGCCTCCTGGAAGGAGTCGAGCTGCTTGAGGAGGGCCTGGTTGGCGTCGAGGGAACGCTGCAGGTCAACGTTCATCTTGGCGAAGGCGTCGTCGTAGGCGGCAGCGGCGCCGAGGGCCTTGCTGGCGGCCTCGATCTTCGCGATCTCGACCTCGAGCTCACGCGGGTCGTCGAGGAACTCGTGCAGCGGCGGATCGAGCAGGCGCACGATCACCGGCATGCCCTCCATGGCCTTGAACATGCCAAGGAAGTCGCCCTTCTGGGCCTCGCCGAGCTTCTCGAGGGCCTCGGCCTTGACCTGGGGATCGTCAGCCAGGATGAAGTTCTGGATGAGGTACTTGCGCTCACCGAGGAACATGTGCTCGGTACGGCAGAGGCCGATGCCCACGGCGCCGTTCTCGCGGGAGAGCTGAGCGTCCTCGGGGTTGTCGGCGTTGGCGCGCACGCCCATGATGCGGCCGCGCTCCTCGTTGAAGCGGATCTCGTCGGCCCAGTCGAGGATGGTCTGCAGGTCGCCACCGAGCTCAGGACGGATGAGCTTGGCCTCGCCCAGATAGACATTGCCGGAGGTACCGTCGATGGAGATGACGTCACCCTCGTGCAGGACGATGTCGGTGCCGGCGATGATGCACTGCTTGTTGAGAGCATCGATCTGCAGGGCCTCGGCGCCGCAGACGCAGGGCTCACCCATGCCACGGGCGATAACGGCCGCGTGGGAGGTCTTGCCACCGTGCGAGGTCAGGATGCCCTCAGCAGCGTCCATGCCGGGCAGGTCGTCCGGGGTGGTCTCCCAGCGGACGAGGATGCAGGGCTTGCCCTCGGCGGCGTACTCGACGGCGTCGTCAGAGGAGAAGACCACGGCGCCCACGGCAGCACCGGGGGAAGCGTTCAGGCCCTTGGCCAGGACCTCGCGACCCTTGATGTCAGCCGCGTCGAACTGCGGGTGCAGGAGCTGGTCGAGCTGCTCGGGAGCAACACGCATGACAGCCTGCTCCTTGGTGATGCGGCCCTCCTCGTACATCTGGATAGCGACGCGCAGGGCGGAAAGCGCGGTACGCTTGCCGACGCGGGTCTGCAGCATGTAGAGCTTGCCCTGCTCGATGGTGAACTCGAGGTCCATCATGTCGGCGTAGTGATCCTCAAGGATCTCGAAGACGTGGAAGAGCTCCTCGCCAGCCTTCTCCAGGCCGGGGACCTTGGGCAGGTCGGCGATGGGCTCGGTGTTACGGATGCCGGCCACGACGTCCTCGCCCTGGGCGTTGACCAGGAAGTCGCCGTAGCGCTCGTTGGTGCCGTCAGCCGGGTTACGGGTGAAGGCAACGCCGGTAGCGGAGGTGTTGCCCTTGTTGCCGAAGGCCATGGCCTGAACGTTGACCGCGGTGCCAAGGGAATCGTCGATCTTGTTCTGCTTGCGGTAAAGGATGGCGCGCTCGGTGTTCCAGGAGCCGAAGACGGCCTGCTCAGCGAGGCGGAGCTGCAGGATGGGGTCGTGCGGGAAGACGGCCTTGCCGTTAACCTCGACCTCGGGGTAAGCAGCGATGTCGACGTTGTCGGAGAAGATCTGCTTGAAGGTCTCAACGAGGTCCTTCAGATCGTCGGCGTCGAGGTCGGTGTCGAGCTTGACGCCCTTCTCGGCCTTCTTGGCGAGAATGGCGTCCTCGAAGAGCTGGCCGGAGACGCCCATGACGACGCTGGAGAACATCTGGACGAAACGACGATAGGAGTCGTAGGCAAAGCGGGGGTTCTCGGTCTGCTTGATGAGGCCCTGAACGGACTCGTCGTTGAGGCCGAGGTTAAGAACGGTGTCCATCATGCCGGGCATGGAGAAGGGAGCGCCGGAACGGACGGAAACCAGCAGAGGATCGTTGGGGTCGCCGAGCTTCTTGCCCATGCGCTCCTCGAGGTCCTTGCGGTACTCGTCGATCTCGTCGAGAACGCCCTCAGGCCAAACATTGCCGGCATTGGAATAGGCAACGCAGGTCTGGCAGGTGATGGTGAATCCCGAAGGCACAGGCAGGCCCAAGGCAGCCATCTCGGCAAGGTTGGCACCCTTGCCACCGGTAATCCACTTGGCCTCGTCGACGGTAGAGCCGGCAACCTCACTCACGTTGTTGCCCTCTGCGTCGAAGCCGAAGCGATACACATGCTTTTCAGCCATACTCACACTCCGTTCTGCTCAATGGCGGAATTACCATCCGCCATTAGACCGAAGGAACACCTGCAGCGGTAATTCCGTTGCAGGTGTTCTCATTACCGTGAGATATGGTAGCAGAGAAATAGCAGAGAAAGAACGCTAAATCTCCTCAATTTGAACCTTTGTGCGCCTTCCCGCCTGAGAAATCGGCTCAGCCCCAGTTAAAGTCGAGATAATGCGCATAGAAGGACCGAGCAAATCGATCGAAGGAATGCCGCGAGAATCGAGCTCGTTACGAATCTCATGGCGCAGGTTGTTGTCGACGATGGTGTGGAAGACGGCAAGGCGCGCCCAACCGTCATCATGCTTGTCGAGATACTCCCTGACCATGTCGGCAGAACGGACGTTGCCGATCTTGCGGATAATAACCAAGCCCTCTTCGAACTGTGCGGCTTCAACAACGTCGGCGGCAGTCTTGCCACGTGCGTCAGAGAGAACGACCACGATGGGGGTTTCCTCAACAACGAGGTCCTCAACGACGGGCTCGTTTGTGTTCTGATCTGTCATGAGCACTCCTCCAATGCGTTCGGTTACAGGCTAAGCATAACGCTATTTCTTGCGAGAAAGCGCGCCGATATCGGCGACATCGCCGAATACCGCCACGAACCTGTTGAGCAGGCGCAAACGGTTCTCGCGCAGACGCTCGTTCTCGTCCATGACCAGGACGTCCTCAAAGAAGCGATCGATTGGGGTCCTCAAGTCGGCGAGGGCCGCGGTGGCAGAGGCGTAGTCGCGAGCGAGAAGGGCCTCCTGGACCCGTTTGGCACCGTCAGAGCAGGCGTCGAGCAGGGATTGCTCGGCATCACCCAGCAGGGACTCATCGATCTCGGTGCCCAGCTCGGCATCGGCAAGGTGCGCGGCGCGGGCATGAGCGGTCGCGAGGTCCTCAAAGAGCTCGCGGGCATTGTTGCGGGCGTCCTCAAGGGCGTGAGCACGCGAGAGGAACTCGACCGGGTCGATGACCTGGACGGCCTGAACGGCCTCGATGGTGTCGGGCGAGACGGCCTCGTCGCGGGCGATAGCCACGAGACGGCCGGCGAAGAAGAGGGCGACCTTGGCGGCGACCTCGTTACGGTCGAACTCGATGCCCTGCTCAGCGAAGGAGTCGAGCGCGCGGGCGATGAGGGAGCGCAGGCTGACCGACGGCATGGTGCGCAGCATGGCGATCACGCCGATGGCGGAGCGGCGCACGGCGAAGGGGTCGGCAGAGCCCGTGGGAGGCTCGTCGATGGCGAACATGCCGCAGATGGTGTCGAGCTTGTCGGCCACGGCAACGGCCTTGCCCACCAGGGAGGAAGGCAGCTCATCGCCGGCAAAGCGGGGACGATAGTGCTCGGAGATGGCCTCGGCCACGACGTCCTTCTCGCCCTGGGCCTTGGCATAGTAGCCGCCCATGACGCCCTGCTGGCTGGTGAACTCGACGACCGCCTGGGAGACAAGGTCAGCCTTAGCCAGGTGCGCGGCGCGGGCAGCGTCTTCGGCCACGGCAGCGTCGTCGCTCGCCTCGAGGGCGACCTCACGAGCCAGGACCTCCATACGCTCGGACTTCTGCAGGACGGTGCCGAGCTTCTTCTGGAAGACGACCTGCGACAGGCGCTCGCGGAAGGCGTCGAGGCCGACCTTGAGGTCCTCGTCGTAGAAGAACTTGGCGTCGTCCAGGCGCGGGCGCACGACGCGCTCGTTGCCGGCGCGCACGGTGTCGCTCACCGCAGGGTCGGCGTTGGAGACGATGACGAACTCACGGGTCAGCGAGCCATCAGCGGCATAGATCGGGAAGTAGCGCTGGTGCTTGAGCATGGCCTCGACGATGATCTCGTGCGGAACGGCAAGGAACTCCTCGTCGAAGGTGCCCACGATGACGGTCGGCCACTCGCAGAGGTTCACGACCTCGTCGAAGACGGCCTTGGGCGTGTCGACGCGCGCACCGCCGCGCTCAGACTCGATGCGGGCGATCTCGGCGCGAATGGTCTCGGCACGACGCTGCTCGCCCATGACGAAGGCCTTCTCGAGCACGCCCTCGTAGGAAGCCGGGTCGGCCACGACGTGCTCGCCCGCGCCCAGCACGCGATGGCCGCGCGTGGTGTTGGAGCTCTTGACGTCGGCATAGGAAACCGGGATGACCTCACTGCCGAGCAGGGCGCAGATCCAGCGGATGGGACGCACGAAGGTCTGGTGCTCGCTACCCCAGCGCTGGCTGCGGTAGTTGGGCCACTGGATGTTGGCGATGGTCTGCTCGCTCAGGGTGGAGAGCAGCTCGACGGCGCTCACCGAGGCCTGCTCGCGCTCGGCGAAGACGTACTCGTTGCCGTCGGTGTCAACGCGACGGACCAGGGCGTCTGCCGTGGTGCCGTTCTTGCGGGCGAAGCCCTCGGCAGCCTTGGTGGGGTTGCCGTCGGCATCGAAGGCGATGGCGCACTTGGGGCCGCGGACGACCTCGTGCACCTCCTCGGTCGCGGTGGCGCAGTCGCTCACGATCACCGCAAGGCGCCTCGGGCTGGAGAGGGTGCGCAGCTCGCCGTGGGCAAGGCCGGCCTCGTCGAGGCCCTTGGCGACGAGCTTGCCCAGCTGCTCCTGGGCCTTCATGAGCGGCGCGGAGGGCATCTCCTCGCAGCCGATCTCGAGCAGGAAATCACGGGTATCTGCCATCTTAGGCCACCTCCTGGGAAGCGTCGGCGCCCTTGGAGGCGACGAGCTCGAGGTAGGCCTCGCAGCAAGCCTTGGCCACCGTGCGGACGCGAAGGATGTAGTTGGCGCGCTCGGTTGCCGAAATGGCACCGCGAGCGTCGAGGATGTTGAAGGCGTGGCTGCACTTCATCACGCAGTCGTAGGCAGGAAGCGGCAGCTTGGCCTCGAGGCAGCTCGCGCACTCGGCCTCATACTCGTCGAACTTGCGACGCATGAGCTCGATGTCGGCGACCTCGAAGTTGTAGCAGCTGAACTCGTACTCGTTCTCGTGGAAGACGTCGCCGTAGGTCATGGGCGTGCCGTCGGGCAGGTAGGACCACACGAGGTCATAGACGGAGTCCACGCCCTGGATGTACATGGCGATGCGCTCCAGGCCATAGGTGATCTCCACCGGCACGGGATCGACCTCGATGCCGCCCACCTGCTGGAAGTAGGTGTACTGGGTGACTTCCATGCCGTCCAGCCAGACCTCCCAACCAAGGCCCCAGGCGCCGAGCGTCGGGCTCTCCCAGTCGTCCTCAACAAAGCGGACGTCATGCTTGGCGGGATCGAGGCCGATGGCCTTGAGCGAGCCGAGGTAGAGGTCCTGCGAGTCGGCCGGGCAGGGCTTGAGGATGACCTGGAACTGGTAGTAGTGCTGCATGCGGTTGGGATTCTCGCCATAGCGGCCGTCGGCCGGACGGCGGCAAGGCTGCGGATAGCAGGTACGCCAAGCGGCGGGACCAAGGCTGCGCAGGGTCGTGGCAGTATGGAAGGTACCGGCACCAACCTCGCTGTCGTAGGGCTGCATCACGGTGCAGCCATGCTCTGCCCAGTAGTTGGTCAGAGTCAAGATCATGTCCTGAAATGTCAACGTGTTACCTGCGGTATCCACGCTTCCCTCCTCACTTCTCAAACGTTAGTAGGTAGGACGCTCAAAGACGTGAGCGTCGGAGAATGGCCAGAAGACAAAGAGCGCACGGGCGGAGACGGTGTCGACGTCCACCGCACCGAAATAGCGCGAGTCAGACGAGTTGGTGCGGTTGTCGCCCATCACCCAGACGTGACCCTTGGGAACCTGATAGGGGTAGGCGATAGGGCCCTCCAGGAAAGGTGCGTGGGTAGGCAGCGGATCGGAGGGCTTGTCGAGCACGTAGGGCTCGTCGAGCTCCTTGCCGTCAACCACGACGTGACCGTCAACCAGATCGACCGTCTGTCCCTCGGTGGCGATGACGCGCTTGATGAGGATGACGTTCGGGTCGGTCGGGTCGGTGAAGGTAACGACCTCGCCCACCATCGGGGAGCGCATGTAGTAGGTGATCTTCTCGCCGATCAGACGATCGTTCAGCTGGATCGTCTCGAGCATGGAGCCCGTCGGAACCTGATAGGTGTCGGCTACGAAGATGCGAATCAAAACAACGACACCCACGGTAATGGCGCAGGTGAGAAGCAGGTCGAGCCAAGCCGGCATACCCTTCTTCTCCTCCTCAGGCTGAGGGTCCTGGGGCGCAAGCCCCTCCTGCTGCACGGAAACCTGGGCCAGCTCCTGCGCTTCCGCAGGCTGATCCTGCTTGAAATGGTTGGCCATGCTCACATACCTCCCTGGGTCTCGCTGTCTTGCACGATGTCATCGACGAAGGCGCGCTCCCCCTCGGAGAGCTCGAGCTTGTCGAGAAGATCAGGCCGAAGGCGTGCCGTGCGCTCGAGCGAGCTCTCGCGACGCCAGCGCGCGATGGCGCCATGGTCGCCCGAGAGCAGCACCGGGGGAACGCAGCGACCACGAAAGTCGGCTGGCCTTGTGTACTGCTCGTACTCTAGCAGTCCGTCGGAAAACGACTCGTCTTGGGCACTCTGCTCATCGCCGAGCGCACCAGGAAGCAGGCGAACAACGGCATCGCTCACCACCATGGCGGCAAGCTCGCCTCCCGTCAGCACATAGTCTCCCAGGCTGATGACCTCGTCGGCCAGCTCGTAGCAGCGCTCGTCCATGCCCTCATAGCGACCACAGACGAAGAGCAGTCGCTCATAGCCGGCAAGGCGCTCGGCCTCGGCCTGGCAGAAGGGCGTACCCACCGGCGAGAAGAACACCACGTGGGGCTTGACGTCGCCTCGCGCGGCAAGGTCCTCAACCGCCTCAAAGATGGGCTCGGGCTTCATGAGCATGCCCTGGCCTCCGCCAAAGGGCGCGTCATCGACGGTGCGATGGCGATCATGCGTCCAGTCGCGCAGGTCATGGACGGACAGGTCAAAGATGCCCGCCTTGCGGGCGCGACCCATGATGGACGCGTCAAAGTAGGGCTCGAAGACCTGCGGGATGACGCTCACGATGTCGATCTGCATGCTAGTCACCCTCCACGAGGCCGCGCGGCAGGTCAACCAGAATCGGCTCGCCCTCCTCGAGGGAGAGGATCATCTCGTCAACGACGGGCACCAGGACCTCGCCATACTGCCCGCGCACGACCCAGACGTCGTTGGCGACGCCGAGCATGACCTCCTCGATGACACCAAGCGCACCGCGTGTCTCGTCGGTGACCTCGCGGCCCACGAGATGCGTCACGTCATGCAGAGCAAAGCCCTCAGGAAGCTCAGACTCGGCAACCAGCAGGGTCTTGCCCACCAGCTCGCGGGCGGCGTCGATGGTCTTGATGCCCTCGAGCGCCACGAGCTGGCCAGACGGCCCATCGGAGCATGACGAAACCCGGTACGCGCGCGGCCCCTTGAGGGCCGGCGGCACCGGATGGACGTGCATGCCTACGTCCAAGACGAGAGCGAGGCCGTGAACGGGAACCGTCACGACCTCACCCCTCCTCCCGTGTGACTTCGCCACACGGGCTATGGCTCTATAACGCTCGCGCACCGATGCACCTAGCCCAGAACCTCAACCCTAACCGGGGTGCCCACACGGGAACCCAGGGCGCGGGCAAGAGTACGGATGGCCTTGATCGTGCGGCCATGACGGCCAATGATACGACCAGCGTCGTCTGCAGCGCAGCTTACCTCGATAAGAGCTCCGTCTGCACCATCGGTCACATCGAGAGAGACCGACTCCTCGTCTTGCACGAGGCCACAGACGATGTACTCAACCAGGTCGGCGACCGCATCGGACGGCATCTCCTCGACGGCGTCGTCGATTTGGTCAGCCACGGGCTACTCTTCCTCGGCAGCAGCCTCAGCAGCAGCCTCGGCGGCAGCCTCAGCAGCGGCAGCGGCCTTGGCAGCCTGCTTCTTGGAAAGCTTCTGCTTCTTCTCGGGAGCGGGAGCACCCTCACGGACGATGTCGATGAGGTGAGAGACGGCGTTGGACGGCTGGGCGCCCTTAGCGATCCACTCGTCGATCTTCTCGAGATCGAGCTCAATGGTCTTGGGGGTGGTCAGCGGGTTGTAGCGACCAACCAGCTCGATGAAGCGACCATCGCGACGGGCGCGGCCGTCAGCGACGACAACGCGGTAGTACGGACGCTTCTTGGCACCGTGACGGGCCAGGCGAATCTTGACTGCCAATGAAAACTCCTCCAAACAGGCGGCGCACGTGGTAGATAAGGTAGGCTGCGCCGCAAGCCATACAGCAGCTAACAATGATACGACACCAAAGCGACTACGCAAGGTGCAGTTTTTGTGAACAGACTCGAAAGGTGCCGCGCGCAGGGGCGATTTCAGCGCCGTTTAAGCCTTCGCTGTTACGATTCGAGTAGTTTCAGATATCTTAACGGCCATACGGGGCCGTGGGTCGCGGGAGGAGCTATCCACATGAATATCCTCGTAGTCGAAGACGAGCACAACCTCGCAGACGCCATCTGCCACATCCTGAACGAGGCGGGCTACAACGCGGAGGCGGTCTATGACGGCAGGAGCGGCCTGACTTCGGCCGAAAGCGGCATGTATGACGCGGTGGTGCTTGACGTCATGCTTCCGCGCATGGACGGCTTTGAGGTCGTTCACGAGCTGCGCCGCCAGAACAACCCCGTACCCGTGCTGCTGCTGACCGCGCGCACCTCAACGACCGACAAGGTCGAGGGCCTTGACGCCGGCGCCGACGACTACATGACCAAGCCCTTCGAGGCGCCCGAACTTCTCGCCCGCATCCGCGCCCTGACACGCCGGCAGGGAGACGTCGTGCTTGACGAGCTCACCTACGCCGACCTCAAGCTCGACCTCACCACCCACGACCTGTACTGCGGAGAGAAGAAGGTGCACCTCTCCGGCAAGGAGTACGAGGTGCTGCGCATGCTCATGAGCTCGACCTCGCGCATCGTCTCTAAGCAGGACCTGCTCACGCGCGTATGGGGCGCCGAGGCCGACGCCTCGGAGAACTCCGTGGAGGCCTATGTCTCCTTCCTGCGCAAGAAGGTCAAGCACATTGGATCGAACGTGCAGATAACCACCCTGCGCATGCTGGGTTATAGACTCGAGGTGTTTGAGAACCTTGGCGCATAGCAACCGCAACATGATCTCCGAGCTTCGCTGGAAGTTCGTCGCCATCTCGATGGCGCTCACCGGCATCGTGCTCGTGGGCGTGCTCGGCTCGACGCTCATCACCACCTGGAACACGCAGCAAGACATCATCCGGGAGTCGCTCGAGCGCGGCCTTCACGACGACATGGGCAACCTCCCGCAGGTGGGCGGTCCGCGCGACAAGTTCCGCGAGGGTAACGGTGGGGACTCCCACCTGCTCACCCTGGCCGTAGACGTCTCGTCCGACGGCGTGATCATCGAGACGAGCCGCTCCCCCATCGCCATCAACTCCTCCGTCTTGACCGAGGTCGTGAACACGGCCCTCGACTCGGAGCAGGACTACGGCCGGCTCAATGACCTCCATATTGCCTGGAAGCGGCAGGACAAGTACACGTCCTATACGGAAGAGACCCTCCTCAGCTCCGAAACTACCACGGAAGCCACGACCCGCATCGCCATCGTAGACACGACGGCGCTCGACAGCGCCTTTGCCGAGCAGGTGAATAACGACCTCGTGATCGTGGCCGTGGCACTTGCGGCACTCTTCGCCATCTCCTGGGGCCTCGCCTCCTGGGCGCTGGGACCGGTGGAGGCTGCCTGGGAAGGACAGAAGCGCTTCATTGCCGACGCCTCGCACGAGCTCAAGACGCCGCTTGCGGTGATCGTGGCCAACACCGACATCCTCCTGGCCGACGAAGGCCTTGGCGAGGAGAGCCGCCGTTGGGTCAAGAGCACGGCCGACGAGGCGGCCAACATGCGCACGCTCGTGAACGACCTTCTCGAGCTCGCGCGCACCGACGAAGGCGCCGGCTCCAAGACGATGCAGCACGTAGACGTAGACCTGTCAGACCTCGTTGACTCCGCGGTCCTGGAGTTTGATGCCGTGGCCTTTGAGAACGGCTGCCAAATCGAGGCGTCGATCGATGAGAACGTGCATGTTGAGGGAGACCCGGAATGGCTCGCCCGTCTCAGCAAGATCTTGATGGACAACGCCTGCAAGTACGCAGCCGTGGGGACGACGATTGAGGTCTCGCTCACCCGACCGCTGGGACACCCAACCCTAAGCGTCACCAACCAGGGAAAGCCCATTGACGAAGAAGACCTCCCCCACCTCTTTGACCGCTTCTATCGCTCCGACAAGGCGCGCGACCGCGAGACGGGCGGCTTTGGCTTGGGGCTGGCCATCGCAAAGGGCATCGCCGAGTCGCACGGAGGAACCATCACCGCTACGAGCTCAGCCGAGGAGGGCACCCGCTTCACGGTGACCCTGTAGGGAGCGGGCTCAGGTGAGGCCGCGTGAGGGCGCGGTCGTTATACTTGAAAGCATGGACAGGCAAGAACGCGACAAAGACTCGATGGGCATCGGCTGGCAGGGACCGGCCATCGGCCTCATGGACCTCGACGCCTTCTTTGCCTCGGTTGAGCAGCTCGACCACCCCGAATGGCGCGGCAAGCCCGTCATCGTGGGCGGTGACGTAGAGCGGCGAGGGGTCGTCTCCACCGCCTCCTATGAGGCGAGGACCTACGGCGTACACTCGGCCATGCCCTCCTACCAGGCCAAGCGCCTCTGCCCCAACGCCATTTGGACGCGAGGCCACTACGCGCGTTACCAGGAGATGTCTCGCCGCGTAATGGCCATCGTGGCCGACGAGACGCCGCTTCTTGAGCAAGTCTCCATCGACGAAGCCTTCTTTGACGTGACACCCGGGCGATATTCTCGCGAGAGCCCCATCGACATCTGCCGCCGCATCCAGGCGCGCGTCTGCGAACTGGGCATCACCTGCTCCATCGGCCTCGGGGTGAACAAGACCGTGGCCAAGATCGCCTCAGAGCGCGAGAAGCCACGCGGCCTGACCGTGGTGCTTCCCGGCATGGAGGCGTCCTTTCTCGCGCCGCTGCCCGTCAAGGCCATGAGCGGCATCGGCTCTGCAACGGAGGCACGCCTCACGGAGCTGGGCATTCGTACCTTGGGCCAACTCGCGACGCAAGACCCGCAGGTCATGGAGAGGCGCTTTGGCGTGTTTGGGCCTCGCATGGTCGAGCGCGCTGCAGGACGCGAGCACAGCCTCGTTCGGGCGATTGACGATACCGAGGAGGCCAAGTCGGTCTCCAACGAGCGAACCTTTGCACACGACCTCACGAGCGCCGACGAGCTGCGAGCCGCCGTGCGGCATGTGAGCGGCCTGGTGGGCACACGCCTTCGTGCCAAGGGACTGACCGGCACGCAGGTCACGCTCAAGCTCAAGATGGACATCCACCACACGCACACGGCGCAGCGTCGGCTTGCGCACCCAACCGACGACGAGCATGTCTTTGGCGAGGCGGCGCTCGGGCTTCTTGACGGCCTTTGGAATGAGGGAACGCCCGTGCGTCTGGTGGGCGTTGGCGTGAGCGGCTTTAACGATACGGGCGGCGAGCAGCTGGCGCTCTTCTCCGAGGATGCTACCGAGAGTGACCCCCTTGCGGAGAAGGACCTGCGAAAGCTCTCCGTGGCCGCTGACCAAGTGCGTGAGCGCTTTGGCAAAGACGCACTCTCCTACGGACACGACCTGCGCTTCCGTGAATGAGTCAGTTACCGTAGACCTTTTTGACTCATTTCACTTTTGATGCCGGACGGGCTGGGGG
>CAJOKK010000003.1 GCA_905235165.1 uncultured Atopobiaceae bacterium
TGACGTTGGCGCAAGAGTCGATGATGATGGTGCCGGCGTCGTAGTTGAAGGTGCCGCCGATGCCAGCAGCGTAGGGGCCGCCCTCAGCGTAGACGGTGCCCTCAACGATCTCGATGCGGCCAGTCTCATCGAAGTAGGGGTCGCCACCGATGCCGGCGTAGCCGTTCCACTGGCTGCCACCGAAGAGCAGGCCATCGACGCGGAGGGTGCCACCGCCGGTGACGAAGAACTTGGCGTCCTTGGCGACGGTGATGCCGTAGGGGGCATCGACCGTGACGCCCTGAGCGATATCGAAGTTCACGACGCCGCCCTCGAGAAGGACGCGCTTGTCGAACTTGTAGTCCTGGTCGAACTTCATGGAGCTCTGGATACGCTCGTAGTCGACCGAGCAGGTGTTGATGGCCGGGCCGAGATCGCCGTAGTACGTAGTGTGGCTCTCGCCGTCAGCGTGGGCGATGGCGGGGACGGTACCGAACATGAGGGCGGCACCCATGGCGATGGCGCAGATGCCCTTGACGAGCGTGTTCTTCTTCATTGCTTCTCCTTTGATGCGACAAACAATATTGTCTGAACAAAAGCGTCGAAAGCCCTGTACTTTCGACGCGAAAGACTTTACCACAAAATGCCTTCATGACAACCATCTTTACATTTTTATATAATGTTTGCTGCTAGTCATGTTTATAAGGTGAAGGTATCCTTCTAATGAGAAAAAACCCAGGCCATCCTAGGTTGGCCTGGGTTTCAACAATCCGCTTGCGGAAAATTTTTAGTTCGACACTAATCCAGATCGTCGAAGTCGTCGAAGTCGGCCGAGGCCTTCTCCTCGACGGGAAGCGTCGGCTTGGGAATCTCTGCGGAGGGAGCGCTGTTGCCGCGAGCGGCAGAGCCATTCGGCGCGGCAAGCGTAGACTGCGGGAACACCGCATCAGCATCATCCATGAAGTGCTGCAGCAGGCGCTTGTACTCAGCACGGAAGTCCTCACGGGACTGCTTCAGGCGATCGATCTCGTCCATTTCGTTCTGCTTCTCGGCCAGAGCCTGGCGAATGACCTCGCGGGCCTTGGTCTCGGCATCGGAACGAACCTTCTCGGCGCTGTTGCGAGCGTCCTCAAGAAGCTGGTCTGCGCTCTGCTGGGCAACAAGCAGAACCTGAGAAATCTGACGCTCGGAAGCAGTAACGGCGCCCTCATAGGGAGCGGCCTTCTGCGTAACGGCAGCAGAACCCTGCTCGCGAAGCTGGGCAACCTGCGCCTGAGCGGCAGCGAGCTGCTGCTCAGAAGTAGTAAGACGTCCCTTAAGATCGGCAATCTTGTTCAGCATCGCGTCGACTTCACTCGCGATCTGATCGAGGAACGCATCAACCTCTTCAGTGTTGTAACCGTGCTTAGAGGGAGAGAACGTAAGTTGTTCGATGTCAGCTGGTGTGATTGCCATTCTATTTCCCTTTCATTCGATGCCCTGCGACGCTCGGAGCTAAGCATAGCTATTCGTCTAGGCCATTATAGCGAAGGATTGTCCGTTTCGAAGCATAACTAGCAGACTGGGCAGAATTAGAACCCCATAAGTAATCTCTTCACGATGTCGAGGACAATGATTCCCACAATCGGAGAGAAGTCAATGGACATACCGCCCGTCTCCAAGGAGGGCAGAATGCGCCTGATGAGATCGAGAAAAGGGTTCGTCAGCGCAGTAATCGCATCGTAGACCTGCCCTATGAGGCTCCCTGGGCTGCGTGGAATCCAGCTCATGATAGCAGCAACGATAATCAGCAACTCATAGGCATCGATAAGGCGCCAGACAAAGCTGAGCAATTGGTACACCGCCATCACTCCCCCGCCAACTCACGCGTACGCGCAAGCGCCGCATCAACCGCCTCAAGGGTTCCCTCGAGCATCAGCGGCTCCAAGGCACGCAACGCCTTGATGGTCGTTCCACCCGGCGAGGTCACGCGCTCCATATAGGCACGTGGGTGGTCTGAGCTCGCGAGCAGCTGGGCCGCCGTCCCACGCATGGTCGAGGTAACCATCTCACGACAGTCTGCGGCAGAAAGGCCAGCCTCGACACCAGCGCGCGTCAGGCAGTCGACGAACAGGGCAAAGAAGGCCGGGGCACACCCACTGACCACGCCCGCCACGTCAAGCTGATCCTCGCGCATCACACGCGCAACGCCCATACCCGAGAGGAGCCGCTGCACAAGTGCGACATCGTCAGCGCTTGCCTTGGAGCCAGCCGTAATGGCAACGGCACCCGAGCGTTCCTGCATCGGGAGGTTAGGCATGCAACGCACCACACGCGTTCCCGCCGGCAGAAGCGACTCAAGGGTGGCCAGCTTGACGCCGGCCGCAATGGACACCACAAGGCGCGGTGCCAGGAAGGCAGCGATGGGCTCGACGGCAGCGCTGAGCACCTGGGGCTTGACGGCAAGGAAGACCACGCTCGGAGCAGAGGTCTCGAACATTTTGCTGGCATCGTCAAAGGAGGCCGCACCCAAGTCGGAAAAAGACGAGCGCACGCCCTCAGACAGGTCGCAGATCGACAGGTTCTTCGCTTCAAGGGTGCCGGAGGCCACCAGGCCACGAGCAATGGCTCCGCCCATGGCCCCGGCACCGATAAAGCCGACGGTTTCGTCAATAGATGCCATACTCGTTACCTCTTGATGGTGCCGTCGGCAAAGAGCTTGTCGATCTCTGTCTGCGACAGCGAGACGTTAGCGGGACAAACCGAGAAGGCCGTGCTTCCGACCTGCTCGACCGCGCCACCGATGCCCGTCGCAAAGCCAAAGGAGAAGTCGAGGATGCGCGTGGCAATGTCTTCCGGTGTCTTGGCAAGCGACAGGATAACGGGCTGGTTGGTGCGAACACGACGAACGACCATCTGGACGTCATCATAGGAAGTTGCCTTGAGGACGTAGGGAGGCAGGGCACCACGCTGCATCGGCTTCAGGCCAATGTCGGCCGGCGTGGTAGACCCTGCGGTTCCCAACGCGCCACGACCCGTGTTCTGCGCCGTCAGCGAAGGCTCAGAATAGCTCGAGTGATAATCGCTCGTCGCGAAGGACTCGACCGAGGGCGTCGAGCTCACGGGCGGGACAGACGTAAAGGTGGAGGGAGACACATAGCCCGTGCCCGGCTGCGGGGCGCTGTCGTAGGAATTCTCGACATGGCGGCCCGAGCGCGTATAGACCGAAACGCTCTCGGCCTCGGGGCGCCTGGTATTACCCAGGACGCCGGTCGTATCCTGCTGAGAATAGGCCGAAGAGTCGTCGTAGTACTCCTCGAAGTCGTCGTAGTACTCCTCGTCGCCACCCATGTTCAGGCGTTCCTTGATATTGTCAAACAAGCCCATGTCATCACCTTCCAAACTGGGTGCCTTCCGACACCTCAACCTTACCAAACCAAGCCCTTGATCTATACGGGCGCATATTCCTGGTCAAAGACGATCCTACCCAAGCGAATGAGCGTCGAACCTTCCTCGACGGCAATCTCGAAGTCGTCGCTCATGCCGCACGAAAGCGTGTTGAGGGGAAGCCCCGTCACGCGCCTCAGCTCCTCCCTGAGCTCACGCGCACCGCTAAAGGTGCGACGAGCCGCATCGCCATCACGGGCGGGAGCCATAGTCATGATGCCCTCGATGGACAGGGCATCGAGTGAAACGAGGTCTTCAGCCATCGACAAGACCTCTTCTGGAGAGAAGCCCGACTTGCTCTCCTCCCCCGAGATGTTGACCTCAAGCAGCACCGGAACCGTGATGCCTCGTGTCTGGGCACGCCTCGAGATCGCCTCGGCAAGATGAGGAGAAGAGACCGACTGGATGAGGCGAACGTTTCCGAGCACCTGATTGATCTTGTTCTTCTGCAGGTTGCCAATCATGTCGAACGTGATCTCGTCCATGCAGGGATCGGCGGCAAGCGCGGTAAGCTTACGCGTGAGTTCCTGCGGACGATTCTCGCCAAAGCTGCGATAGCCTGCATGCCAGGCGGCAACGACCTCGTCGGGACCAACCGTCTTCGAGACGGCCATGAGCTCGACCTCGTCAGCAGAGCGCGAGGCGCGTGACGCGGCATCCGAAACGCGATCAAGGATCGCAGCACGCTGTTCAGCGAGGAACGCTTCGTATGCCTGCTCCATGTCAGACCCCCTTCGTTGACGATGATGGAAGGTATGCCAAGGCGCCGTGACGCCCACAGATACCGCCTGACGCGCGATACGAGAAGAAGCGGTCGGTGGCGCGGGCGGTAGAGACGTCACAAGTCGCGATGTGCTCATCCGTGACGCCAGCCCCTTTGAGGGTGGAGGTCACGGCAGCCAGCAAATCGAGGTGGGAACCCTCGAGCACAACCTGCTCGCCGAAGACGTCGGCAAAGCGTTCGCACAGCTCCGGGGAAACCTCGTAATCCCTACCAAGGACATGCGGCCCTACGTAGGCGCTCACCTGCTCGGGCGAAACTCCAGCCTGTTCGCACAAGACGGCGCAGGCCTTCTGGGAGATACGCGCGATGGTACCGCGCCAGCCCGAATGCACCACCGCAAAGCCACCCGGCGCACACAAGACAACGGGCACGCAGTCGGCAAAGCAGAGCAAGACCGGAACGTCGGTTGCCGTGCACACGACGGCGTCGGCTCCCTCACGAGCCTCGGCAATGCGGGCCGCAAGCGCATCGTCAGAACCGTCCGTCACGCACACAACATGGTCGCCGTGCACCTGCTTGGGATTGACGAGACGCGACGAGCAGCTTTCGGCACCAAGGGACGCCAAGGCGCGACGGCGATTCTCGGCCACGCATTGAGGATCGTCTCCGCAGGCGTCACCGAGGTTAAGCGAAGCGTAAGGACCAACGCTCACTCCCCCGCCACGCTCAGTGAACGCGAACGTGACCCCACCCGGGCATGACAGGTCGCCAAGCAGGGCCACGCCGCGAGACGTACGCCTTGTCAGGAGTGCGCCAGCCATCAGAGTCTCTCACCTAGAGTCGGCTGTTCCTGAGGAAGTCAGGGATGTCGAAGGTCGAGCTGCTCGTGGATGCGGAGCGCGAAGGTTGGGAAGAGGACGAGGAGCTCGGACGGGCATCACGCGAGTGGGAGGACGATGCACGGTCGAGCGTGGGGAGCGCCTCCTGCTTGTTGCCCTCGTTGAAGCCCGTGGCGATGACGGTAACGCGAACCTCGTCACCGAGGGACTCGTCAACGACGGTACCGAAGATGATGGTGGCGTCTTCATCGACGTTCTGGGAGACGATGTCTGCCGCGTCGTTGATCTCCTGGATGCCGAGCTCCTTGTTGCCGGCAATGGAGAGAAGGACGCGCGTGGCACCATCGATGCTGGTCTCGAGCAGCGGACTGGAGATGGCCTCCTCGGCAGCCTCGGACGCACGGTTGTCGCCGGAAGCGCTGCCGATGCCCATCATGGCGTTGCCGGAGCCACGCATGATGGTGCAGACGTCTGCGAAGTCGAGGTTGATGAGGCCCGGAACCGTGATGAGGTCGGTGATGCCCTGGGTGCCCTGGCACAGGACGTCGTCAGCCATGTGGAAGGCCTCGAGCATCGTAGTCTTCTTCTCGGAAAGGTCGAGCAGGCGATCATTCGGGATGACGATGAGGGTGTCGACGTTTTCGGCGAGGTTCTTGATGCCCTCGACGGCCGACTGCGAACGCTTGCGGCCCTCAAAGGCGAAGGGCTTGGTAACGACGCCAACCGTCAGGGCGCCCACGTCGTTCTTGGCGATGTCGGCAACGACCGGAGCGGCACCCGTACCGGTGCCACCACCCTCGCCTGCCGTGATGAAGACCATGTCGGCGCCGGCAAGGGCGGCCTTGATGTCGTCGTGGCTATCCTCGGCAGCCTCACGGCCAACCTCAGGGTTGGCGCCAGCGCCAAGGCCCTTGGTGATGTCGGTGCCGATGTGAACCTTGATGTCGGCGTCAGAGATGGCGAGCGCCTGAGCGTCGGTGTTGACGGCAACGAACTCGACGCCGCGGATGCCCTCCTCGATCATGCGGTTGACGGCGTTGGTGCCACCGCCGCCCACGCCGACGACCTTGATAACGGCGAGATAGTTACTGGGGATGTCGAGTTCCTTGATCATGCTTCCTCCTTGCGTCATCGAGACGTCGCTCGATGCCTTACGTGCACTCGTGGCGTCACTGCTGCTTTGTTGTTCCTGCTGCTTCATTTGCCTTTGTTGCTTCAATTGCTTTTGCTGCTTCGGTGATACGTTCATTTCAGCTCCCCTGAGATCTAGGCAAACCCTAAAGCTCAGGTTGACCTCGATTACCCATATAAAGCGGGTTATATTTGCACATCTTGCCAGTGCGCGTCAACAGGTTTGTGGAAAAGGTGGATTGCCGAGGTAGAAGGCCCCGTTCTCAGAATTCTCAAGCAGCTGTCAAAGCCTCAAGAACCCTCAAGTAACCTCAAGTTTCTCTCGAAAGCTTAAGCTTTCGGAGAGTTGAGAGAGGAGTCTACGGAGCGAAGGGTGAGACATGAGAAGGGGGCTAGAGGGATACATTCCCTCTAGCCCCCAAGGATGAAAACCCTACTCGGCATCCGAAGAGAAAGCGTCTGTGGAAGCGTCGTTTTGGGCCACAGAGTCACCGTTGCTGTAGCCGGAGTCCGATGCGTCGGAGCTGCCAGAGCCATCCTCGTTAGGTAAGCTTTGCGAGTCGGAACTTGTGCCGCCCTCGTTCGCAGAAGCAGTATCTGAAGCGGTCGACTGAGCCTGTTCGTCTGCAGTCGCTGACGGTTGCTCGGACGCAGCTTCAGCTTCCTGGCTCGAGATGGTCGACATGTCCAGGATGTCACCGATGGCGCCCGTCCCTTGCTCGACCGCCTCGGTATCGACCATGCGGTAGGTGGGGTTGGAAGGCACACGCACATTTATATAGGTCAGGCGATTAGGGTACTTCTCCAGGAGCTGGTCGATGATCTTCTGTTTGGCATCAATGGCCGTGGGGGCTCCCAGCGAAATCTCAAGGCCACTCTTGAGCATGACGGAGATGCCGTCGATGCTCGAAAGGTCGGCACTGACAACCTGGCTCCACAGGTCGGAAGACAGCTCCTCCTGGTAGGAGCGCATGGCATCAAAGACGGGGTCTCCTGCCGGCTGCCCTGCCATGGGGTTAACGGTCTGGGGAACGTTTGTAACGAGAAGCGAGCCACGCTCAACCGCCATCGCCAATGCGGCCTCGGCCATAGACTGGCCCTGTGTGACCTCAACCTTAACGGGCTCGACCCACACATTGTCATCGCCAAGGCACCAGGTAACGCTGCCGGAGTTCATCATCACATAGGCAGAGACGACACGCTCGGTAACCACGATCTTCAGGCGATCAGGGAAGATCCTCACGATCTCAACGTCCTTAATCCAAGGGTTACGCTTGAGATTGTTGGAGATGAGCGACTCGTCGTAGTTGAGCAGGGTGGTACCCTCCTCAACGCCAGCAAGCGAAGCGATGTCGGCCGAGCTCACGTGCTCGGTAGCCTCGGTGTCGATAGAGGTGATGGTAAAGGCGCTCGTATGGGCAAGCACCACGATTCCGATGGCCCCAATGAGCATCAGAGTGCAGAGCAGGCCGAGAACGACGGCAATCCCACGAACTGGCACCTGCACCGGCTCTTTGGAATCGCTCGTGCGCGCTTTCGGCTTCTGCTTGGTTGGCTTCTGCTTGTTGACCTTCTGCTTGGCGGCCTTCTGCTTGGTGGGCTTGACCGGCTTGGGAGCATCGACCTTCACCGAATTGGAAGAGAGCTTTGACCTATCCTGCTTCGCCTCTCGCTTCTTCCTTTTCTTTTCCTTCTTCTCTTTCTTCTTGTCCTTCCTAGGGTCGGGAATCGTCAGCTGAGCCTGATGCTTGCCCGGCTTCGAAGCCTTGCCCGGCACGTCAAACTTAGGTTTGCCCAAATGCTTTCCGAGATGCTTACCTCCGCCGCCCTCCCCTATCTGTGGGACGCTCGACAGCGAAAACGCCTCGCGTTTGTGAGGCTTCTTGTCTGCCATGCGTACCCTCCGTTACTTGAACCCGAGGAACTTAACCTCGGGAGCCATATCTATTCCGTGCTGCTTACGGACCTCATCATGCATGCGAGAAATGAGGATGAGCACGTCATTGGCCGTCGCGCGGCCGTTGTTTACGACAAAGTTTGCGTTGATATCAGAGATCTGCGCGTCACCGGAGCAGGCTCCGGCAAGGCCACAGGCCTCGATCAGCTCGTGCGCCGTATGGTCAAGCGGGTCGCGAAAGACGGCGCCACAACTCGGCTTGCCAAGCGGCTGGCGACGCTTGCGATAGGCCATCCGTCGCTCCATCTTATAGGCGATGTCAGACGGGTTGGCAGCCTCGAGACTCAAGGTGACCTCGAGGATTATCTCGTCGGTAGGCAGGGAGGAGAAGCGATAGCCCCATTCGAGCTCCGACGCCTCATAGCGACGAAGCCCCACCCCCGGACGAAGGGTCACCACCGAGACGACCCTGCGGCCAAGCCACTCAGAGCGCGTACCCGCGTTGATCGAGACGGCTCCACCCATGCTGCCGGGCACGCCCGCACACATCTCGAGACCAGAAAGGCCCTCTTTCTGACAGGCAGCGACCAGACGAGAGAGTTGGACGCCGCTACCAGCCGTCAGCTGTCCCTCATCGCTACAGGAGAAGTGCAGGAACTCTCGACCAAGACGAATAACGCAGCCGTCATAGCCCTCATCAGAAACGAGAACGTTGGAGCCACGCCCCAACACGACCCAAGCGGCATGGTCCTCATCAAGTATAGAAAGCGCCTGAGAAAGCGCCGAATAGGTGTGCGCCGTAATGCTGAGCGCAGCCGGGCCACCAATGCGATAGCTGGTACTGCGAGCCAAGCGCTCCCCTCGCACGACGTCGAGGCCAACGACCTCTTCGAGGTGCTTTTCTACCATATGTACATCCACGACTCTACTCGCCTACTCGCCTTTTTCGTCCATCTCGCGACGGGCTTCGATGAAGGCCGGTCCGATACCCGTGACGTCACCAGCACCCTGCGTAATAACAAGGTCTCCGGGACGACAAACCTCGCAGAGGTAATTCACGACGTCCTTACGCTTGGCAACATAGCTCACGTCGGCAACCTTGCCCTGCTCCTGCACGGCGGTAAAGACGGTCTTGCCCGAGACGCCCGGTATGGGCATCTCTCCCGCAGAGAAGACGTCCATGACGATGAGCTTGTCGGCATCATCAAAGGCCGTGGCAAAGCTGTCAACGAGCGATGCCGTGCGCGAGTAGCGATGCGGCTGGAAGACGCAGACGATGCGATCGAAGTCGAGCGACTTGGCTGCAGAGAGCGTTGCCTTGATCTCGGTGGGATGGTGGCCGTAGTCGTCAACCACCGTGATGCCGTCAATATCGCCCACGTGCGTAAAGCGACGATGCGCTCCCTCAAAGCTCGAGAGGGCCTTGGCCACCTCGTCGAGCTTGGCCCCGAGCGTAACCGCCACGGCAACGCAGGCACAGGCGTTTGCCATGTTGTGCTTGCCAGGATTGGCCTTGAGGGTGACCTCGGCCTCCTCGCCCGTGGCGCTCCTGCGCACGGTAAAGACGCTGGACAGCGACCCGGCGGACTCGCTGGGAACGCAGACGAAGTCGTTCGTCGACTCGAAGCCGTAGGTCACGACCTTGCGACCGGTGGACCGGGCGAGCTCAACATAGTGAGGCACGTCACCAAAGATGATGACGGCACCCTCGTCGCCCACGAGGTCCATGAACTCGCAGAAGGTCTTCTCGATGTTCTCGAGGGAACCATAGTGGTCGAGGTGATCGGCCTCGATGTTCGTGACAACCTCGATGCTCGGGCGCAGGAAGAGGAAGGAGCCGTCAGACTCATCGGCCTCGCAGACGAAGTAGCCACCCTGACCGTTACGGCCGTTGGTGCCGTACTCCTCAACGATGCCGCCGATGAGGAAGGACGGATCCCAGCCGAGGTGGTCGAGGGTCGTGGCGACCATGGAAGACGTGGTGGTCTTGCCATGCGTACCCGCCACGGCAATGGTGGTTGAGTCGAGCGAGAGCGCCGAGAGCATCTTGGCACGCGGCCAGACGGGAATACCAAGCTCACGGGCACGAGCGACCTCGGGGTTCGTCTCGGGAATAGCCGAGGAGATGACCACGACCTCAGGCTTGACGAGGTCAATGGTCTCTGCGGCATGGCCCACGTGCACCTCGATGCCCGCATCCTCAAGGTCGCGAACATAGCTCGAAACCTTCAGGTCGGAGCCCGTCACCTTGCAGCCGCGAGCGCTCAAGACCAAGGCGATGCCGCTCATGCCGGCCCCGCCTATACCAATAAAGTGAACAGCCGAGAAGCTCGACGCGTGCGGGATCTCTTCCATGGGATACCTTCCTCAATTATGTCTATACCGACAAAATTGTACCCGATAGAACTAAGCCCAAGGTAGGTATGCACTAAAGCGCCACGCAGTACACGTTCGGAAGGCTATTGAGCCGCAATCGACTCCACCACATCGGCAAGCTTGGCTGCAGCCTGATCTTGGGCCAAGGTCCTTGCGGCGCTACGCATGCGATCGCGAGCGACAGAATCGTCAAGCAGCGAGAAGAGTTCGTTGGCGAACTTGGGGCCATCGATCTCGTCATCGGTAACCAAGGAAGCGGCCCCCTCGTCAACAAGAAGGTGGGCATTGGTCGTCTGATGGTCTGCCGTGGCAAAGGGATAGGGCACGAGGATGCTCGGCGTGGCCTTGGCGGCAATCTCGGCCACCGACGATGCCCCCGCCCTCGAGAGCACGAGGTCGGCAGCGGCGAGGGCATGGCCCATGTCATCGATATAGGGCATGACCTGCCAGCGTGCGGCCTCGGCATCCGTCAAGGAGAGCGCCTCGACCACAGAGTCGTACTCGCCACGGCCCGTCGAGTGGATGACCCGCACGTTCTCGCGGGCCAAGATCTTATCCTTAAGCGCCGTCAGGCCCTGGTTGAGGTGGCGCGCACCCAAGCTTCCGCCAAAGACCAGAAGCAGAATCTCGTCCTCAGAAACGCCAAGCAGCTTTCGGCCGTCGGCTCGTGTTGCCTCGATAACCGAACGACGCACGGGATTTCCCGTGATGCACACCCTGGTCTGCCTTCCCACACGCCCCTCGAATGCCCCCTCAGCGGCCGCGAAGGAAAGGCAAAGGGCCGTCGCGTCCTTGGCGGCCATCTTGTTGGCCAGTCCGGGGACAGAGTTCTGCTCGTGCAGGGCATAGGGAATGTGAGAGCGAGCACACCAGCGCATGAGCGGCGTCTCAACATAGGCGCCGAAGCCCACCCCCACGTCAGGTTCCCCCTGCTGGGCAAAGACCGTACCCACCGTCTTCTCTGCGCGCGCCATCCGCACCAAGGCAGAGACGGCCGTCCAGGGACGCGAGCGATCGAAGCCCGTGACGTCAATCTGCTCGAAGGCAAAGCCTGCCTGCGGCACAAGCGTGGCCTCAAGTCGGTTACCTTGGCCAAAGAAGATAACCTCATGCCCTCGGCTGGTGAGTTCCTCAGCGAGCGCGAGGGCGGGATTGATGTGGCCTGCGGTACCTCCTGCGGCAAGGGCAACCTTGAGCTGTTTCGTCATGGGAGCATTCCCTTCACGTTATTGGTGAGAAGACCTGAGACGGTCGGCAGCACTCGGCCCAAGGTCGATGCGACGACGTCCGCTGGAATCGGTAGTGACCCTCGTGAAGCGATGGGACTCATTGAAGCTGCGCGAGGCGCGAAGGCCCTCAACGCTCACGTCACCAACGCGTCCCGGCTGGGCCGAGGAGGCAGACGTGCGCAGGCGCCGTGAAGACGAGCCCAGATTCACCCGAGCCGGACGCGCGCTACGCGCACTCGTTGCAGAGGCGTTCACGGTAGCCGGACGTGACGAGCGGGCGGAACGCAGCGTGGGCTCGCCCACCAAAGAGAACTCACCCAGACGATCGCTCACCAGGTCCTGCGCCTCGAAGGATCCCGTATGGCGCTGCGGCTCATAGGCAGGCTCGGGCAGCGGGGAATGGAGGGAGACCGAGAGGATGAAGCCCACCAGAAGCAGGCAGGAGAGAATCGAGGAGCCACCATAGGAGATGAAGGGCAGCGGCTTTCCCGAAAGCGGAATGATGCAGAGGACGCCACACACGTTGACGAGCAGCTGAATGAGGATCATCGAGGTGCAGCCCGCCGCGATGAGCTTACCCATCAAGTCGGGCGCATAGCGAGCGATCTGGAAGCCCGCCCACACGAGCAGGGCGAAGGCGGCCAGGACGCCAAGGGTGCCCACGAGGCCAAGCTCCTCGCCGATGACGGCGAAGATGAAGTCGTTATGGGACATGGGCAGGTAGAAGTACTTCTGGTGCGAATTGCCAATGCCCACGCCAAACAGGCCTCCCGACGCGAAGGCATAGATGCCCTGGATGACCTGATAGCCATCGCCATACTCATCCCTGAAGGGATCGAACAGCGTCATTACGCGGGCACGGGAATAGGCGTCTTTCATGGAGGCGAATATGATTCCGACGATGCCAACAACCACCAGGATCTTGATGGCCTTACGGGACATGCCGCACAGGTATCCCATCACCAGCAGGGTGGCGCCGCAAATCATGGTGCTTCCCTTGTCCGGCTGGAAAAAGATGAGGGCAATCGGCACAACAACGCCGAAAACCATCAGCAGAGCAAAGGTCAGCAGGTCAATCGAGTGCTCTTCGAAGTACCTCGAGGCAAGGTTGGTAGCCGTGAGGATTACCGTCAGCTTGGCAAACTCCGAGGGCTGCAAGTTAAAGGTGCCTAGCCTGATCCAACGCTGCGCACCATAGGCCTCGCAACCCGCAATGGAGGTAAACACCAAGACGAGCAGAATGAGGGTTGCGACCCAGATTACCGGGAGCAGCTTGCTCGCCCACAGGTGGTAGTCGAATTTCGCCACAACGAAAGCCGCGCCGATGCCTGCGACAACGAACTGCGCCTGATGCGCAAGATAGAAGGTTGCCTTGTAGTCACTGTCCCTCGAGAGCATCGCCACGATGGACGACGACGAGTAGATCATGAGCAATCCGAAGCAGACCAAGCCAAAGGTGCACAGCAAAAGGATGGTGCGCGGCTGCGACATACGCAGTGCCAGCTCGGCAACCCTATCGCCATAGCTTCTTCCCGTAGTTGCGCGCGTCATCACGACACCTCCTTCGTCTGGTTAATCCGTTCGGCCACAAGCTGCTTGAAGACCTCTCCACGATGTTCAAAGCTGTTGAACTCATCGAAGGAGGCACAGGCTGGGGAGAGAAGCACGGTATCCCCCGGACCCGCCAGCTCAATGCCGGCATCAAGCGCCTCGGCAAGGTGCGCGGCGCTCACCACCTGCACGCCTGTCGTGGCACAGGCGGCACGGGCCGCCTCCTCCATGCGGGGACCAGCCGCACCAAAGCAGACGACGGCGCGACAGTCAGCCGCTGCCGCAGCCATGAGCGAGGACAGGTCGGTGCCCTTGTCCTTACCGCCAAGCAGCAGGACGACCGTACCCGGCTTAAAGGCGGTGAGCGCCTTCTCGACGGAATCGGTGTTGGTAGCCTTGGAATCGTTAACGAAGTGGATGCCGTCAAGCTCACCACAGGGCTCGATGCGATGCTCGAGGGCAGAGAAGGTCTTCAGGACGCGCACGACGTCATCGCGAGAAACGCCGACCTCGAGGGCAAGCGCCGCGGCAGAAAGGGCGTTCTGCACGTTGTGCTCCCCCTTGAGCAGCATGTCATCCACGCGGCAGAGCTCATGCTCAACGCCGTCGAGCCGAACGATAAGCATCTCTCCACGCGTAAAGGCCGCGCAGGAACCATCGGGGTCAGATCCCGTGGTCACGCGGCAGACGCGCAGGCCACGAGCGTCAAGGCGCTCGGCCACGGCGCGGCACCACTCGTCGTCAACCGAGACAACCGCAAGGTCACTCGGGTCAAAGTTCTGGAAGAGCTTCTCCTTGGCCTCGGCATAGGCCTCCATGGAGCCATGCCAGGCAAGGTGGTCGGGCGTGATGTTGAGTAGGCAGGCCGCCTTGGGGTGAAGCTCTTTGGAGGTGGCGAGCTGGTAGCTCGAGAGCTCGGCCACAAACCACTCGTCATCTGCGCGGTCGTCGAGGGCCGCCGTCACGAGTGTGCCGATATTGCCCACAGAACGGGCAGAGAGCCCGCCGCCCTGCAGAAGCGCGGTGGTCAGCGAGGTCGTGGTGGTCTTGCCGTTCGTGCCCGTGATGGCAACCCAGCGATCGGGGCTCTGGCGATAGGCAAACTCGGGCTCCCCTATCACCTCGTCAGAGCAGGCGGCAGCGGCCGAGAAGAACTCGGAGCGCTCGCTGATGCCCGGCGAGACGACGGCAAGCTCGTAGTGGCCCTCGACCTTCTCGGTAGCAAGGACGACCTCAATGCCCAGGGCGCGAAGCTCGTCGGCGGCGGGGCCGTCCGTCGAGGCGGCACCGCCATAGAGCGTGACGCTCTCCGCACGCGGTGCGAGGTAGCGGGCCACGTCGATACCGGTCTTACCGAGACCAAGCACCAGGGTGTTTTTAAACTGCGTTTGGGTGCACATGTGATCTCTCCTAGTTGAGATGGAAATAAAGCGCAAAGCCGAGTACCGCGAAGGCACCCGAGATAATCCAGAAGCGAATGACGACCTTCGTCTCCGACCAACCCAGCTTCTCGAAGTGGTGGTGGATCGGCGCCATCAGAAAGACGCGCTTGCCCGTGAGCTTGAAGCTCACCACCTGAATGATGACCGACAGCGCCTCGATGATAAAGAGGCCGCCCATGACAAGGGCCACGATCTCGGTCTTGGTCATGATGGCCAAGGCCGCGAAGGCGGCGCCAAGGGCCAGGGAGCCCGTGTCGCCCATGAAGATCGACGCGGGATAGCAGTTGTGCCAGAGGAAGCCAACGCATGCGCCGGAAAGGGCAATGGCAAAGATAGCGAGGTCAAGGTGGCCACGGGTAAAGGCGACCATGCACATGACCGCCATGGTCACCATCACGCAGCCACCCGCGAGACCGTCAAGGCCATCGGTGAGGTTGACTGCGTTGGAAAGACCGGCCATGAGCAAGAACTCGAAGATCATGTAGAGCCAGGGAACCTCGATGGTGTGGCCAAAGAGGTTGAAAGTCGAGGTGAGGACTCCCAGGTTCACCTCTATCGGCCCCGGAAAGATGATGGTAGGAGGAATATGGAAGTAGTTGACGGCGTAGAGGGTGAAGAGCACCGTGATGATGCACAGGCTCACCATCTTCTGTGCGGCCGTGAGGCCCAGGGAACGACCGTGGGCCACTGACTCAATGTCGTCAAGCAGACCAATGGCGCCCGTCGCAAGGGTCACGAGGAGCACGGCAACGAACTCCGGCGACCACGACGACATGAGCACGCAGGTAACCAGCATGCCCACCAGCATGACAAAGCCGCCCATCGTGGGTGTTCCCTGCTTGATGAGGTGACGCTCAGGGCCATCGGCGCGAATCTGCTGGCCGATGCCACCCGTGCGCATCAGCTTGATGAAGGGCGGCATGAGCAGACCCGTGAGCAACGAAGAGATACCAGCGGTGATGAATACCTGGTAGGAAGGATAGTTTGGGTCGCCAAGAAAGCCGAGCATTAGGCAAGCACCCCCTTGGCAAAAACGTCGAGGCCCACAAAGCGCGAGGCCTTCACGAGCACAAGGTCATCAGGATCAAAGATGCCACGCAGGGTGTCGAGAGCCGCCTGGCAATCGGCAAAGCGCTCAAGCTTGTCGGGAGAGAAGCCCATGGTGAGCGCCGCCTCGGCAATGGCGTCGGCACCCTCGCCACCAACAATGGCGAGAAGGTCGATCGGCTTAGCCGCTGCATAGGCACCCACATAGCCGTGGAGACGCGCGGAGTCTTCTCCCAGCTCGCCGATCTCTCCGATCACGGCAATGCGCCTTCCCTCGCAGGTCATGGAGCAGAGCACGTCAAACGCTCCAGCCATGGAGTTGGGGCTCGCGTTGTAGGAATCGTCGATGACACGAGGGCGATCGGGTGCCGTCTTGACCTCAAGTCGAAGCGCCGTGCGTGGCATGCAGGAGATGGCCTTTGCCGCAGCGTCTCGATCGATGCCCAGATGCCAGACGATGTCCATGGCAAGCAGGAAGTCGGAGACGACGTGCATGCCGGGAACGTCCAACGTGGTGGTGAGCTGGTAGTCGTCGGGAAAGACCAAGGTGACCGTGGGCATGCCCTCGTCATCGAGCGTGACGTCGCGAGCCTGCACCGCGCAGTTGTCGCGATAGCCCACGCGCGAGACGGAGATGCCCAGGACCGAGGCGAAGCCCTCCTCGATGAAGGAGGCGAAGTCATTGTCGTCAGTCAAGGCGATAATCGGCGCGACCACGCTGTCGGGATCGTCGCCACGGCGCATGCCCGAGCAGATCTCGGCCTTGGCCTTCGCGATGGCCTCGCGCGAGCCGAGGTTGCCGATATGGCTCGTACCGACGTTGGTGATCACGGCAAGGTCGGGACGGACAACGGCAGAGAGCTTGGTGAGCTCGCCGGCATGGTCCATGCCCATCTCGCACACCACGTACTCATTGTTCGCGTCTGCCGACAGCAGCGTGAGCGGAACGCCCACGAGGTTATTGTAGTTGCCCTTTGTGGCATGAACGGAGCCGCCCGCGCCAAGGCCAGCCGCGAGCATGTCTTTGGTGGTGGTCTTTCCCACCGATCCGGTTACGCCCACAACGACCCAATGTGCGTTGCGCGTACGCCAAGCGGCCGCAAGGCGCAGCAGGAACTCAGTCGCGTCCCTGTCCTGAACACGCAAGAGCGCGCATCCTCGCTCGCGGGCGAGATTGACAAGGTCGAAGCTGGGATCGCTCGTCAGGGCAATGGCCGACGCCCCCTGCTCGATGGCGGCGGGGGCATAGGCGTTACCGTCCACGCGCTCCCCCGCAAAGCAAACGAAAAGCGAGTTCTGGGTGACCTCACGAGAGTCGATGGCGACGTTCGTGACTACGTTCGAACCCTCAACCAAGACCTCCGCGGCCGTCGCTTGAGCAACCTCGGAAATCGTAAACTGAAGCATGTGTTCCTCCCCTGGCGCCCAAGCTGGGTTGGACGTCGTCCCTCAATTAGTACTCCGGCGGGACGCCCATGTTAGTAAGCGCCTCATTCATGATATACGAGAACGTCGGCGCTGCAGAGCCGTACGCCAGATACGGCGTGTAATTCAGGCCGACGTACACAAGAACGGCCGGGTCCGACGCGGGCGCGAAGCCCACAAGTGAGGAGACGAAGCAGTTGGCCTTGTAGCTTCCGTCTTCGCCAGCCTGCTCTCCCGTTCCCGTCTTGCCCGCAACGTCATAGCCGTCGACGTTAGCGTTGACGGCCGTGCCCTCGCGTACGACGGTACGCATCATCTGGGTGGTCTCGTCACAGGTCTGCTTGGAGATGATCTGCTCGCTCTTGGGCCACTCGACATCCTCTCCGCCCTTGGAGACGGCGAAATGCGGCGTGCAGAGGTAGCCTCCGTTGGCCACGACGCCCACGGCACGAACCATCTGGATCATGGGGATGGCGAGGCCCTGACCAAAGGACATGGAGCCCAAGGTCGAGCCGTCATAGCTCTCAAGGGGGCGCACGATGCCGACTTCTTCGCCCGGGAAGTCGATGCCCGTCTTCTGGCCGATGCCAAAGCTCTCTACGCCCTTGGCAAAGGCACGGGCACCGATGGACTCCTGGGCAACGGTGGCCATGCCCGCATTCGAGGAACGGCGCATCATCTCGGTGAGCGACATCGTCATCGTGTAATCGCGACCGTCATCGTCAGAGACGTAGTCGGAGCCTACCTTTACCTCTGCGGGAACGGTATAGGTCGTCCATGGCGTCACGTCATCGTGATTAATTCCGATGGCTGAGGTCAAGATCTTGAAGATGGAGCCCGGCTCGTATGCAGAATTGACCGGCTTGAGGTTCTCAGAACCCTCCTCCATCTTGTCGTAGTTGCTTATCGGGAGAAGCGGCGTCGAACAGGCAGCTAGAATCTCACCGGTCCGCGGGTCGGTAACGACCACCGAGCCCGACTCAGCCTTGAACTCCTTGGTAGCCTCAGCGATCTTGCTCTCGGCGACCATCTGGGTATCGATGTCGATCGAGGTAACGATGTCACTGCCATCCTTGGCCTCTTGCACGGAGTTCTTGGCACCCGCAATGGGAATGCCGTCAAGGCCCGTCTCCACGACCATGGTTCCGTCCTCGCCCTTGAGGATGTCGTCGTAGTAATACTCCAGGCCCGTCAGGCCGTCGCCGTCGATGCCCACGATGCCGAGAAGCTGTCCCGCGACATCTCCGTAGGGATAGTCGCGACGTGTGTCGTCAACAAAGTAGACGCCGGTAAGTTCGTTATCGTCGAGCTCCTTCTCGAGCGCTTCGGCCTTCTCGACATCTATGGCACGTGCGATGTAGCAGAAGCTGTCGTCGGTGCAGAGCATGCCAAGGTAGTCTCCGCGCTCTCCGCCAAGATGCTTCACCAGAAGCGTCGTCACGGCAGACGGATCGTTGACCTGGGAGGGATCGCAGCACACGGTCTTGGCGTCGATGCTGATGGCGAGCGCGTTGCCGTTGCGATCATAGATGGTGCCTCGGTGCGCGTGTAGGGCGATATCAAAGGTCCTGTGGTTCTGCGCGGCGGCGGAGTACTCGTGCCCCTTGATCACCTGGAACCAAACCAGGCGCGCGGCAACGGTAAGGAGCAGTATGAGCATGAATACGTAAAGCTTGGCCATGGAGTCATCGAAGGACGGGGCATCTCCCTGCCCGGACGAGCGTCCCCTGCGCCTACGCGCACGAGAGGCCCCCTCGTTCGAAGAAGCCCCTCGCATTCTGGCATCCCTTTCGGGATAACCCTGTCTATCTCTATATGTCATGTAACGCCTTAGTCTTGAGCAGCGATGTTCGCAGCAGCGTTCTGAATCTCGATGGCAACGCGGGCGCCGCTGTCGGCGGTCTTGGAAACGACCGAGCTAGCCGTCGTAAGCCCTGCGGCAGCCCCAGCGGCCTCCGCCCCGTCAGCATTCTCGGCGGCCACCGCCGCGGCGGACAGAGCCAGGTGGTCGTGCTCAGACGCATGGACCATGCCGTAGTTCTCGGTTGCGATGCGCACGATGCGCGTTGAGTTAGAGAGTACCGAACGCTCCACGCGAAGCGATGCGTTGAGGTCCTCGGCATCAGAGATCTTTGACTGCAGGTCAACATTGGCGCACAGGTGCGAAACCGTTGCGGACGTGATGGAAACACGCACGATGCCAACGATGACAAAGGTCACGATTGCCACCACGGCAAGGCGAACCATGATGTTGAATTGCGCCGCGGCATCCTGCCTCGCACGAATGGCTGCGCCACCACCCTCGACGACGTCGAAGTGTGGGCGCGTCTCTTCGTATTCCCAAGGGCGCTCAATGTAGTCTAGGCGCTCTGCCTCTGATCCCCGATAACTCATGGTGCCTGACCTCTAGTTCGTTGGTGGTTCGGTGGTAGTGCGTTTACGTTGCGTACTAGTGCGTTTATGCTTCGTTTGTGTCAGCACACGACCTTGCGGCCGGGATGCCCCTCTGGGTTTGCCCCTATACGGAGGTGACGTCGCACTTCATTGCCACCCGCATAAGAGCGCTGTGCGCCCGTTGGTTCAGGCGCACCTCCTCGTCAGTCGCAACGAGGGGTTTGCGTGTCTTAACGTCGACTATCGGCACGTTTCCGCACACGCACACCGGGAGGTCCGGTGGACACGTGCAACCTTGGCTAAGCTCGGTGAACACGTGCTTGACCATACGGTCTTCGAGCGAGTGATAGCTAATCACACAGATACGCCCTCCAGGATTGGCCCAGCGCACTGCGGCGCGAAGGCCCCTCTCGAGTGCATCAAGCTCGTGGTTCACCTCGATTCGCAGGGCTTGGAAGGTCCTGCGGGCGGGGTGACCCCCGTGACGGCGCTTCGCGGCCGGAATGCCCGCCTTGATGACCTCGACCAATTGGAAGGTGGTCTCGATAGGCGCCTTCTCGCGCGTAAGCACGATCTGGTGGGCAATGCGCGATGCAAAGCGTTCGTCTCCATATACGCGCAAGATCCGAGCGAGGTCTGCTTCGTTGTAGTGGTTTATGACCTCAAGTGCGGTTAGGGTGTTATTACTCGGATCCATGCGCATGTCTAAGGGAGCGTCCTCGTTATACGAGAAGCCCCGCTCGGGGATGTCAAGCTGCGGTGATGACACGCCAAGGTCGAACAGGAAGCAGTCAACCCCAGGAACCTCCGCCTCGAGCAGCAACTCGTCGATCATCTCGAAGTTGCCCTTGAGGAAGCAGTGCTCTGCCTCGGGCACCTCGCGCTCGAAGCGCTCGGTAGCGGCAGACAGGGCCATGTCATCTTGGTCAATGCCGATGGAGAGCCCATCAGGCGCCACGCGCCTGGCCAGCTCTACCGAATGCCCGGCCCCGCCGAGGGTGCAGTCGCAGACGACTTCGCCCGGCTTGGGGTCAAGCTCACGGATGACCTCACCTAACATTACGGGTACATGCCGATATTCTGATGTCAAGGCACTCAACCCCCTATCAACTACGACCTGAACAGCAGGGCCTCGAGGTCGTCCTCAAGACTCTCCTGCTCGATACGCCACTTGTCGGCATTCCAAACCTCGAAGTGGTCGCCGTTGCCGATCACCATGACCTCACCGACCAGGCCGAGCGCCTCACGCCTTCCGGGCTTGGCGACATCGATCTTGCCGAGCGCGATGCGGTTCGCGGAGTCAAGCTCGACCTCCACGGCGTTCGCGTTGAGAGCACGGCGGAGCCTATCGTCGTTGCGGTCACGGGGATCGAAGTGATGGTCGCCATACTCGAACAGACCCTCAACCCACGACTCAAAGCCCTCAGGGGTAAAACCGTACACGCAACCCTGAAAGGGAACCAGCTTCATACGCTTGTCGAAATCCTTGCGAAGAGAAGACGGAAAAGTAATGCGGGCTTTGCTGTCAACGTTCATTGGAAACGTTCCAGTCACCGCATTGCCTCCCCTCGGCGTATAGTGTTAGTCCCTCTCATGGTGTGCAAGGAACACTTTACCTCAACTCTCACACTTTGCATCACTTGAAGACACTTGTATGTTATTTTCCTTTTCCCGAGGGGTGGCAAGTGGTCATTTTCGTCTGCTGAATGGCCGCGAGACACCATATCTAGTGAGAACGACTGTTTGGAATACAAGCGTTTTCCCTGCACCAGGCCCCTGACGTGGGCATTTGAAGGTTTCGTGGGGGGTGTGGCACGAGCCCACTGGCACAAGCGATGCGAGTAGGTCGGCAAAGCCGCAGGTGTAGCACGAGCCCACGAGCACAGGCGCTGTGGGTGGGCCAGCAAAGCTGCAGGTATGATTCCTATTGCTGCTCGACGGCAGGATGAATCCGAGCTCGGGGATGAGACTCTAGGTAGACCTGGCGGATATGCGTGCGGTCAACATGCGTATAGAGCTGAGTCGTTGCCACACTCGCGTGCCCGAGAAGCTCTTGGACCACGCGAAGGTCCGCCCCTCCCTCTAAGAGGTGCGTAGCATAGCTGTGTCGCAAGGTATGGGGGTGCAAGCCCTCAATGCCAGCAAAGGAGCCATAGCGCTCCGTGATGCCGTGGACGGCCTGGCGTGTGATGCGGGTGCCCCTTTGGCTGAGAAACACGGCCGAGTTCGCCGGAGAACCCTCGGCAAGAACGGGCCTGGCTTGGTCGAGATAGGTCTCGAATGCGCGCGCAGCCGTACCCAAGATCGGAACCACGCGCTCCTTCGAGCCCTTGCCAAAGACGCGCAGCAGTTCCTCATCGAGAAAAACGTCGCTCAGGTCGAGCCCGCAAAGCTCAGAGACACGCAGACCGCAGCCGTAGAGAGTCTCGAGAATGGCCTGGTCGCGCGTAAGGGAGGCGTGGGCAAGCTGGCCACGCCTCGTGACATCGTCACCGTGCCATTCGAAGAGCCGCTCGTCGAGCAAGGCAAACGCCTGCTCGCGCGTAATCACGTCAGGCAGGCGTTCGGGTGTTTTGGGCAGGGCGAGATCGGCCGTGGGGTGCGTCTCGGCGATCTGCTCAGCAACCATAAAGCGATGGAGGCCCTTGATGGCCGAGACGGCACGCTCAACAGAAGACGAGGCCAGACCGAGCTCACCAAGGGCACGTACGTGCTCCTCGATAAGCTCGCGAGTGACCTCGTCAGGTTCCGTGATGCCCTCGTCGGCGAGAAAGGCAAGGTAGCGCCGGAGATCCCGGGCATATGACTGCACCGTGTTCTCGGAACAGCCTCGCTCGACGGCAAGATAGGCCAGATACTCCTCGGCAGCGCGCGAGAGCGCCGTGGGCTGCTCGTCGGCGTACAACAAGCTCTGCGGCCGAACGCCCACAGGCCCGCGCGCTGCGGACATGCGTTACTCCTCGCTCGGCTGGTCCGGAATAACCGGCACGCCAACCACGTGCAGGTCCTTGCGGTCAACGCCCTCGTGATGGGCGATGGCGGCGCGGACGAACTCGCGGAAGAGCGGCTGCGGCATGTTGGGACGGCTCTTGAACTCGGGATGTGCCTGGCAGGCAACAAACCAGGGGTGCACGCTCTCGGGCAGCTCGACGATCTCGACAAGGCGACCGTCGGGGCTCGTGCCAGAGATGACGAGGCCCGCATCGGTGAGCTGGCCACGGTAGTCGTTGTTCACCTCGAAGCGATGACGATGGCGCTCCTCCACCAGGTCGGTGCCATAGGCCTCATAGGCGAGGGTGTTCGGCTCGAGCTTGCAGGGGTAGGCGCCCAGGCGCATGGTGCCGCCCTTGTCGTCGATACCCTCCTGATCGGGCATGAGGTCGATGACGGGATAGGTGCAGTCTTCCTCGAACTCTCTCGAAGTCGCGCCCTCAAGACCGCAGACGTTACGAGCGAACTCGCACACGGCAACCTGCAGACCCAGGCAAACGCCCAGGTAGGGAATCTTATGCTCACGGGCGCGCTGGGCCGAGAGAATCTTGCCCTCGATACCGCGCAGGCCAAAGCCACCCGGCACCAGAATGCCGTCGGCATCGCCGAGGACTTCCTCGACCTGGCTCTCCTCCAGGGTCTCGCCGTCAACCAGCTCGATGTCGACGTGGCGGCCATAGAAGACGCCCGAGTGGTGCAGGGCCTCGATGACGGAGAGGTAGGCATCGGGAAGCTGGATGTACTTGCCGACGACCTTGATCTTGGTGATGCTCTTGAGCTGCTCCGCCTCGTGCAGAGCGCTCGTGAAGGAGTACCAGCTGTTCATGTCGCTCTCGCGCGGCTCAAGGCCGAGCTTCTCGCAAACCTTGACATCAAAGCCCTGGTCGGCGAGGTGGCGCGGGACATCGTAGATGGAGGCGCAGTCAGAGTTCTCGAAGACGCAATCCTCATCGACATCGCAGAAGCTCGCGATCTTGGCGCGGACCTTGGCATCAACCTCGTGGTCGGAGCGGCAGACGATGAAGTCGGGCTGCAGGCCCATCGAGCGGAGCTCCTTGACGGAGTGCTGCGTGGGCTTGGTCTTGATCTCATGCGCGGCGGGGATATAGGGGACGAGGCTCACGTGAATCAGAATCGTCTCGCCATAGCCCTTCTCCTTGCGGAACTGGCGCAGGGCCTCAACGAAGGGCTGGCCCTCGATGTCGCCGATGGTGCCACCGAGCTCGGTGATGACCACGTCGGCGTCAGTGTCCTCCTCGATCTGGCGGAAGCGGGCCTTGATCTCGTTCGTGACATGCGGAATCACCTGAACGGTGCCGCCAAGGTAGTCGCCACGGCGCTCGCGCTCGATAAGGTCATGGTAGATGAGGCCCGAGGTGAAGTTGGACTGCTCGGAGAGGTTCTCGTTGATGAAACGCTCGTAGTGACCGAGGTCAAGGTCGGTCTCTTTACCGTCCTCGGTAACAAAGACCTCGCCGTGCTGGAAGGGGCTCATGGTTCCCGGGTCAACGTTGAGGTACGGGTCGGCCTTTTGCATCGTGACGCGATAGCCGCGCGACTTGAGCAGGCGGCCAAGCGAAGCCGCAGTAATGCCCTTGCCCAACGCCGAGACGACGCCACCCGTTACAAATATATGTTTGGTCATGATTGCCTCCCGTAGACCCTTTCGTTCCCTACGGGGTTTCATGATACTGCCCATATGGGATTTGATGTTCCTCTTTGTTGGCTTGTCACGCAATCTCGGCAAACGGTAGGGGCGGACGTGGCTGCGAGCCTACGGGGGCTGCGGGGAGGCTTGGGCTGAACGGCTGCGGCTAAGCGCGAGGGGGCGCGGCCACGGCAGCTGCGGAACTCACTCGCTTCGCTCGTTCAG
>CAJOKK010000004.1 GCA_905235165.1 uncultured Atopobiaceae bacterium
CGCGCTCGCCGGTCTCGACGACCATCAGGCGCATGGCGTGCTTCTCGAGGGACTTGAGCTCGACCGTGATGGCGCGGCTCCACTCCTCGAGCTCCTCGTCGCTGAACTCCTCCTTGATGGAGGCCTTGAGGGCCTCAACATTGGCGATGCGGGAGGGCTTGTCGGCGTCCTTGAGGGCGGCGCTCATCTCGTCATAGTGGGCAAAGATACGGTCGTGGACCTCGGGGATGGGCTCGTCGAGGATGTACTCGCGCTTGACGATCTCGCCGTTGACCTCAACGTACTTGTCGAAGAACTTCTGCTGCTCGTCGCAGAAGGCGGCGATGGCCTCCTGGCCAAAGGCCATGGCGGCAAGCATGTCCTCCTCAGAGATCTCCTCGGCACCCGCCTCAAGCATGGAGATGAAGGTGGCGGAACCGGCGAGCTCGAGGTCGAGGTCGGAGTTGTCGCGCTCCTCGTAGGTCGGGTTCACGATGAACTCGCCCGTGTCGCGGTCACGACCGATGCGCACGCAGGCCAGCGGGCCCTCAAAGGGAACGCCACCAACGGTAAGCGCCGCGGAGGCAGCCATGATCGAGATGGTGTCGACCGAGTTCTCCTGGTCAGCCACGAGCGAGGTGGCAACGACCTGCACCTCGTTGCGGAAGCCGTCGGGGAAGGACGGGCGCAGGGGACGGTCGATCATGCGAGCCGTGAGGGTGGCCTTCTCAGAAGGACGGGCCTCACGCTTGAGATAGCCACCGGGGATGCGGCCCACGGCGTACATCTTCTCGTTGAAGTCGACGGTCAGGGGGAAGAAGTCGTAGTCCTTGCGCTCCTTGGAGACGACGACGGTGAGCAGCACCGTGGAGTCGCCACACTTGACCAGGCAGGCACCCGTGGCCTGCTTCGCGAGCTCGCCGGCCTCGAGAACGTAGTGCTTGCCGTAGAGGTCGAACTCGTGCGTTACCTTTGCCATATCTTTTCCTCTCATCTCCGCCTGCCCCATTGCAGACGGGCCTCAAAAGGAAAGGCGCCCGCAGGCGCCCCTCCCCTTACACACGTTGTTACTGGATGTTGTCGCGGATGCCCAGGCTCTTGATCAGCTCACGGTAGGCCTCGACGTCGTTCTGCTTGATGTAGGAAAGCAGGCGACGGCGCTTACCGACGAGCATGAGAAGGCCGCGACGGGTGTGGAAGTCCTTCTTGTGGGACTGCATGTGCTCGGTCAAGCCACGAATCCTCTCGGTGAGGAGGGCGACCTGCACGGGGGCGGAACCGGAATCGTGCTCATCCTTGCCGTACTGCTTGATGAGCTCGGCCTTGCGCTCCTTGGAAACTGCCATTGTGAAACCACCTTTCGATCTTGAAATTCGCCCCGAACTGGGAAGGACGCCGGCAGTGACGATCCTCTAAGTGCGGGGTACGTACCGAGGAAGTACTTTAACACAAGTACGGCCTCGACCTCCGACTACACCAAATGTACAGGGGAAATAGCTTTGAACACAGGAGCGGGCTTGGCGTGCATCCCGGCTCACCGGCAGCGGTGCCGCAAAGTTGTGAAAACAAGGGGTCGTTTCTCCAACTTACCGGCAGCCGTGCCGCAAAGTTGTAATTTCAGGGCCTCTTTTCTCCAACTTATCGGCAGCCGTGCCGCAAAGTTGTAATTACGGGGCCTCTTTTCTCCAACTCACCGGCAGTGGTGCCGCAAAGTTGGAATTATTGGCCCTTGTTTCTCCAACTTACCGGCAGCCATAAGAATCAATCATTGAATAACTGTCACCACGTTCAGTTTTACGGACTTGAACGGCCAGGGACGCTCAAGTCCGTAATTCTGGCCTTGTTTTTACGGACTCGGACGGCCGGAGCCGCTCAAGTCCGTAATACCGAACCTGTTTTTACGGACTCGGACGGCCGGGGACGCTCAAGTCCGTAATTCTGGCCTCGTTTTTACGGACTCGGACGGCCGGGGACGCTCAAGTCCGTAATTCTGGCCTCGTTTTTACGGACTCGGACGGCCGGGGACGGTCAAGTCCGTAATACCGACCCAGTTTCTACGGACTTGGACGGCCAGTGCCGCCCAAGTCCGCGTAACGTCAGACACGCCCCCTTAGAAGATAGGGCTACCGCCTCCAACGAAGCCCGACTGATAGACGCTGCGCACCGACACTCCATAGCCAGGGTAGGCGTCGATCATCATGGAGTTGCCCACGTATACGCCCACGTGGCCCGTGCGCCACTTGTCATAGACCGGCGAGAAGAACACCAGGTCACCAGGCCTGAGGTTGGAGACGTTCGTGGTCCAGTTGCCACGGCTCTCAACCCACCACATCTGGCTGTAGGACATGTTGTTTTCGTTCCAGTAATAGGAGTAGTAGCCCTGCTTACGAGGAATCGTGTAGCCCGCCTGCAGGTAGCACCAGTAGGAGAAGCCAGAGCAATTGAAGGCGTCATAGGCACCGTAATAGTCGTTCTCGTAGCTATAGGCATAGCCAATCTGGGAGTAGGCGGCGTTCACGACGGCCCTGCGCACGGAGTCGGTGTCAATCCAGGCACCGCTATCGGTAAAGAGCTCCACCTTGCCGTTGATGACCTGGCGACCAGTAACCATTTGGCCAGAGGAGTTGAGCCAATACCACTTGCCACCCGTCTGGATCCAACCCGTCTTGGGCTTACCGGTGGCACCGTCCATGTAGTACCAACGATCGTAGAAACTATGCCAGCCGCTCATCTTGGTGCCGTTGGCGTTGTAGTAGACACCGTTCTTGCGGTAGTTGCTGCACAGGGCGCCGTCATATTCGGCATAGTGCTCGGTGCCATCCGGAAGCTTAGCGAAGTCGTTGGCAACCATCGCACCGGTCGAGGAGAGGAAGTAGTTCTTGCCCTTATAGTTCTTGAGCAGGCCCTTGTACATCTTTCCCGAAACGCCCGCGGAGTCCTTGTTGGGGTTGAGGTAGTACCAACGAGAATTGCTCATGGCCCATCCCGTGCGAGCTGCGCAGTCGGAGCCCGTGAAGTACCAAATGCCGTTGATGCTCAGCCACTTGTTGGGAGGGCAATCGCCCAAGGCAGAGGTCGCGATATAGGTCTTGCCGCCCACAACGAAGACCTCGTTGCACTTCATCACCTTGGTCTTGGGGTCAAGATAATAGCGACGGCGGTTCCAGGTCTGCCAGCCACTCCTGCAGGCACGGGAGCCATTGGTGAGATACCACTTGCCTGAAAGGCGAACCCAGGTGTCGGAGGGGCAAACGCCGGAGGCGTCCGCGATGTAGGTCTGCCCGCCATCGGTGAAGGTCTGGCTGCTCTTCATGGCCTTGGACTGGGTGTCAAAGAAGTACCAAGCGCCCCTCCACTTGTACCAACCGCTGCGAAGGACGCGGGACTTGTCGGTGAGGTACCACTTGCCAGAGAATTTCACCCAGGAATCGGGAGGGCACTCACCCGTGGCAGTGGCAAGGTAGGTCTTGCCGCCAACCGTGAAGGTGCCATTGCGCTTGAGGACCGCCGTCGATGCGTCGAGATAGAACCAGCAGCCACTCACCTGCTTCCAGCCGGTCTGCACGATCGAGTTCGTAAGCAGGTAGCGATTCTTGCCCACGTCCTTCCAGCCGCTTCCGGTAACGCGAACGCCCTTGTCATTAAAGAGGAAGAGCTTGCCGTCAACCTTGCGAACAGCGGAATTGGTGAGAAGGGCGCCCGTAGTCTCGTCGAAGAAATAGCCCACACCGTCAATGGTCTGATAGCCCTTTACAACAGCACCGGCACGGTAGTAAACACGAACCTTCTTGCCCGAAATCACCTCGTCAGCCCAGCCATCGGCATGGACGGGCTCCTTCTCTTCTTCAAGGGGATCGGCATTCTTGTCATCATTCGACTCAGCCTGGGACTCACTCGTAGGCGGCAGCGCCTCAGCAAGCAATCTCCGTTGCCCTTTGACTTCGAGAAGATCGACGTTCTCCTCTTCTTCCTGAGCCTGCAGCTCCTCGGCCGGTTGCTCGTCGGCCTCAAGCTGCTGCTCGGATTGGTCATCAAGCGCGCTCAAAACCTCACACGAGCCCTCGTCGTCGGCGTTCGAAACGCCATCGGCAAGAAGGGACGATCCAACCTGGCCCTCTTGCGTATCGCCCGCCCCATCTTCCGTAAGGGCCTGAACATCTCCCTCAGGTTGAAGCTGCCCCACAGCCATGACCGGGAAGGAGTTCGAAAACATGGTCAAAACGATGAGGGGGGGGATGCAGATTTTTAAGCATCGGGAGGATCTAAGCACGAGGGACTCCAATTCTGCCGACCGACTAGTGGCATTAACATATACCAAGACGTGTTACCCAAACAGGGCATTTTTTAACTCGGAATAGTGAAAGTCCCTCAAAAGTAACGCGAGAGCGTGAGCGAGTCAGCTGCCGTGGCCCGCTCGTTCACACGCTGAGGTAGAACTCCATGGCGCGCAGGCGGGCGTCGAGGTGCGTCGCGGCCCAGCGATGGGTAAAGCCCACCAGCTCAGACGAGGTCGACAAGTCGCAGCTCGCCTCAAGAAGGACATCGAAGGTCAGCGAGATGAGCGAGGAGAGCCAGCCAACGAAAGAGCGGCTGACTTCCTGGGCGTCAGAGAGGTCCTTGGCGCAGCTGGCACAGAGAACCCCTCCCGCGTTCACACTGAGCAGGGAGACGTCGGCGTCTCCGCAGAGCACGCAGGACGAGAGCTGTGGGCGCCAGCCGCCGTGGGCAAGCACCTTGAGCACGTAGGCAGCAACAACAAGGTCGAGATGGGCTTGGTCGCTCGCCTGCTCAACCGCACGCATCGCCCGCGAGCACAAGGGAAAGAGAAAGGGGTCCTCAACGTCTGCGAAGCAGGTGAGACGGGCGACTTCACTGATGGCCGAAGCAGCGCTCACCCGTTCAAGGTCACCACGGATGGCGCCATGTGCATCATGAACGGTCGCCTCAGACACCACATCGAGGTTGCGCCCCTTGGCAAGCAGAAAGTCCGTCTCGCAAAAAAGCTCAGAGCGGCTGGCAAGGCGACCGCCTGGTTTGCGTCCGCCCTTGGCAACCACGCGCAGCTCCTCGCCCGCGTCGGAGAGCAAGGTCAAGATGAGGTCCTGCTCGCCCAAGGCCGTGCGATCAAGCACCATGCCTCGTGCGCGATAGGTCTTTCTCCCAGCCAAAGCTTACTGTCCGGCGTCGTAGCCCAGGCGGCGAATCTCGCTCTGGTCGCGGCGCCACTGGGGCTGCACGCGCACCTCAAGGTCGAGGTAGACCTTGCTGCCAAAGAGATACTCGATGTCTTTGCGGGCCTCGATGCCGATCTTCTTGATCATCTGGCCACCCTTGCCGATGACGATGGCCTTCTGGCCGGGGCGCTCGACAAGAATAGTCGCGTGAATCGAGCCGTGGCCATCCTTGGCCCAGGTCAGCTCGTCACAGACCACCGCGACCGAGTGCGGCACCTCCTGACGGCAGTTGAGCAGGACCTTCTCGCGAATGTACTCGCTGATGAGCTCCTCGTCCGTCGCGTCGCAGGCCATGTCCTCGGGAAACCAACGCGGACCCTCGGGCAGGTGCTCAGAGACAAGGTGGACGAAGGAATCGACGTTAAAGCCCTCCGAGGCCGAGACGACCAGCTCGTCGTCAAAGCGCATGAGGGCACGCGCGGCCTCGAGCTGTTGCATCACCTGCTCGGGCGAGGCGATGTCGGCCTTGGTGATGACCAGCAGCTTGTAGCCGGCCTTCGAGGCCTCAACATGCTTGGCCACCCACTCGTCGCCGCGCCCGACCGGACGGGTCGCGTCGATGAGAAAGGCCGCGACATCCACATCGGCAAGCTCGCCGAGGGCGGCCTTGTTGAGCTCCTTGCCCAGCGCATCCTTAGGCTTGTGCAGACCCGGCGTGTCAACGATGATGAGCTGCGCGTCGTCGGTGTTCACCACCGCGCGCATGCGGCGGCGCGTGGTCTGCGCCACGGGACTCGTGATGGCGACCTTCTCCCCTACGCAGGCGTTGAGCAGGGTCGACTTACCAACGCTCGGGCGGCCGACAAGCGCGACGAAGCCGCTGTGGAAGGGACGATCAGTTTGCTCGGACATAGGGCGCTCCTTTTGCGCTAGCGGAAGAAGATGGCGTTCACGAAAACGATGATGCCCACGATGGCAACTTGCACCGACAAGACCCACACCGCGGCGGCGGCGATGTCCTTTGCCTGGCCGGCAAGCGGGTGGAACTCGGGCGAGACGAGGTCAACGACCTTCTCGATAGCCGTGTTCAGAAGCTCTGCCGCAATCACCGCGCCGCAGCAGGCAAAGACGATGGCCCAGCTGAGCAGGTCAAGGCGCACGACGAGGCCGGCAAGGATGGTACACGCACCGGCAACGAGCATCACCTTGATGTTGCGCTCCTGGTGAATCGTCAGGCGAAAACCCTGCACGGCAAAGAGGAAGCTCCTGCGGAAGGTTGGATGACTCGGACCCTTACCGGGAATCATGGCTGCTCCTCCCGATGACGTGTAATGATTACATGGTCAAGCGTACCGTCGGTGGCGACCAGCCCAAGCAGCTCGTCCTCGCGAGCCTCCATGGCCTCGGCCTCGTCGTCATCAAGGTGATCATAGCCCAGCAGGTGCAGGAGGCCGTGGACATAGAGCAGGCGCATCTCGTCGGCGGGAGTCGTGGAGAAGTGCGCGGCCTGGCGCTCGATGTAGGCGGGCGCAAGCAGGATGTCACCGAGCTCGCAGGGCTCGTCGGGAGCAAGGCTCTCGTCGTCGGGACGCTCGCACTCAAGCGAGATGACGTCGGTGGCGGCATCGACGTCGCGCCACTCCAGATTGGTGGCGCGCATCTCCTCGTCGTCAATGATGGAGACGGACACGTAGCAGGTGCGCTCGACGCCCTCGGCATCGAGCACCGCCTCGGCAATGGCGCGCAGCTCCTCGGCGTCAAGCAGACTGTCCACGCCTTCGCGAACGTCGAGGTCGATCTCAGCTGGCATGCGAGGCACCTCCTTTCAGAGCGGCCTCGTCCGCGCTATAGGCATCGACGATGCGAGCAACCAGGGAGTGGCGCACGATGTCGTTGCGGTCGAGGTCAACGAAGGCAATATCGTCAAAGCCCTTGAGCACGCGACGGGCGGACTCAAGGCCGTTCTCCCCCAGCAGGTCGCGCTGGGTGACGTCTCCCGTGACAACGAAGGTCGAGGAGTAGCCCAGACGCGTGAGGAACATCTTCATCTGGTCGGGAGTCGTGTTCTGGGCCTCGTCGAGAATGACGAAGGCGTTGTTGAGGGTGCGACCACGCATGAAGGCCAGCGGCGCGACCTCGATGACTCCCTGCTCGATGAGCTCGTTCCCCCGTTCGACGTCGGTCATGTCGAAGAGGGCGTCGTAGAGCGGACGAATGTAGGGATCGAGCTTCTCCTCGAGCGTGCCCGGAAGAAAGCCGAGCGACTCCCCCGCCTCGACCACCGGGCGCACGAGCACGATGCGGGCCACGTCGTGGCGGCGCAGGGCAGCGACCGCCATGGCCATGGCCAGGTAGGTCTTGCCCGTTCCCGCAGGGCCCAGGCCAAAGGTGATCGTGTTCCTGCGGATGGAGTCAACGTAGCGCTTCTGGCCCTCGGTCTTGGGACGGATGGCCTTGCCACGGTAGGTGGCAACGACGTCGTCATCAAGCGAGATGGGGCCCGCCGCGCCATGGCTCACCTGGCCGATGATGAGGTCAACGTCTTCCACGGAAGGCGACTCCCCCACCGAGACAAGCGAGATGAGGCGGGAGAAGACCGAGACGGCCTGGTCAACCTCAGAGGTATCGCCCACGACCATGACCTGGTTGCCACGCACGACGACCATGGCATCGAAGGCGTCCTCGATGCGACGCAGCAGCGCGTCGGCCGGGCCCATGACGAGGGTCGGATCGACGTTGTCGGGAATGGTCAGGCGAATCTGGGTCGGTTCCAAGTCGGTGTACCTCCGGGTGGCTTCAGTTGCAGCCAAAATGATAGCCCATAATGCACCCGCGTCGGCACATCACGAAGGCACGCGGCCCAGCGGCGAGCCAGCAGCGGGCGCTAGTGGCCCGGCGTAAGCTCGCAGACCAGGCTGGCGTCGTCACGCACCTCTTTGACCTGCACGTCCACGAGCGAATCCACCGGCACGGCGGGGTCGAGAAGGGCATCGAAGAGGCCACCGGTCACGCCCCTCCCCTCTGCCTGGACCACCACGCGATCATGCGCGCCGAGAAGGGCCTGCGCCTCGCTGAGCCGCAGCCGCTCGGACAGGGCAAGCGCCTTTTGCATGCGGGCGGCCGAGACCAAGGGGCTGACCTGCCCCTCCATGGTTGCGGCCGGCGTGCCGGGACGCTTCGAGTAGCGAAAGACGTGCATGTGCGAGAAGCGCATTCGCTCGCAAAAGGCCAGGCTCCTCTCGAACTCCTCGTCCGTCTCGCCAGGAAAGCCCACGATGAGGTCGGTCCCGAAGGAGACGTGCCCAAGGCGCTCGCGTGCCAGGGCCACGCGCTCGGCAAAGAGGGCCGTATCGTAGACGCGTCCCATGCGGCGAAGGGTCTCGTCGCAGCCCGACTGCAGGCACATATGCAGGAAGGGAGCGATACGACCCTGCGAGGTAGCCATGACCTCGACCAGCGCCTCGTTAACGTCTTGCGGCTCGATGGAGCCCAAGCGCAGGCGACCCACGTCCACGCGTTCGAGCAGAGTCTCGAGAAGCCCGGGGAGAAGAACCGTCGCACCGGTCGAGTCGTCGCGATAGCGCCCCAGGTTGATGCCGGTCAGCACGACCTCGCTCGCGCCCTGCTCGCACGCCTCGCTCACCTGGCGAACCACCTCGTCAACGGCAACCGAGCGGGAGGCACCACGCGCCTTCCAGACGATGCAGTAGGTGCAGCGCAGGTCGCAGCCGTCCTGGATCTTGATGCCTGGGCGCGTGCGCCCCGTTGAGGTCACGCTGCCAAAGTCAACGGCGTCAGTCGCACCACCCGCAACCTGCAGCTCATCGAGGACGCGCCGGGCAACACGGCTCTTGTCGGTCTCGACAACCACGTTGTCGGCAAGTTCCTCAAGCTCGGCCGCATTCAGCGTCGCCACACAGCCGGTGGCGACGACAAGCGGCTTCTGCGGCAGGCCCGCCGCGTGACGAAGGGCCTTGCGCGTCTTGGCCTCGGCCTCGCCCGTCACGGCGCAGGTGTTCACGACGATCGCATCGGCCTCGCGTTCGCGCACCAGCTCGCAGCCGTTTCGGCGCAGCTCGCTCACGATGGCGTCAATCTCAACGCGATTCACGCGACAACCAAGGCTCACGAAGGAAACGCGCAGCGCCACTACTCGTCCTTCTCGCTCGAACTGACGGCGGGAGCGTCGTCACCAAGCAGCTCACGCAGGGCGTCCTGGCGCTCCTGCGAAAGGTCAGTGGGCGTCGTGACCTCGACCACGGCAATGAGGTTGCCACGCGCCTTGGAGTTGAGGCGCGGCATGCCGAAGCCCTCCACCAAGACCTGCTGGCCATACTGGCAGCCAGCGGGAATGTTCACCTGAACGCGCTCGTCCGCCAAGATGCCGTCAACCTCGACGAAGGTGCCGAGCATGGCACCAAAGGAGTCAACGCTCACCTGGCAGAAGAGGTCGTCGCCCTGGCGCTGGAAGGCCTCGTGGGCCGCAACCTCAATGCGGACCACGAGGTCGCCGCCCTTGTCTCCGCGCACACCCGCCTCGCCCTTGTCGGCAACCGTGATGGTCTGGCCAGAGTGGACGCCAGCGGGAATGGTGACCTCGACCGTCTCGCGCGAAGGCGTACGGCCCTGGCCCTGGCACATGTCGCAGGGCTTGTCGATGATCTGGCCCATGCCGTGGCACTCGGGGCAAACCGACTGCGTCTGCATGGAGCCAAAGATGGTGCGCTGTACCTCGACCACCTGGCCGCTGCCACCGCAGCGCGGGCAGGGCTTCACTTCTCCACCCTCGGCAGAGCCCGTTCCGCCACAGTCGTCGCAGGGGGCAAGGCGCTCGTAGGAAACCGTCTTGGTGCAGCCCGCGGCGGCCTCCTCAAGGGTGATGCGAAGCGTGATGCCCATGTCGCGACCACGCGTGCGCGCCGCACGGCCACCACCCGCAGCGCCGCCGCCAAAGAAGGAGTCAAATATGTCGGAGAAGCCAAAGCCCGACCCGCCAAAGATGTCTGACAGGTCAACGTAGTCGGAGCCAAAGCCGCCAGGCCCGTCGGGCGTGCCAAAGCGGTCGTAGTTCGCGCGCTTGCGCTCGTCGGAAAGCACCGAGTATGCCTCGTTGACCTCCTTGAAGGCCTCCTCGGCATTGGGGTCGTTGTTGACATCGGGATGCAGCGTACGCGCCTTCTTGAGAAAGGCGCGCTTGATAGTCTTCGCGTCGGCGTCGCGATCGACGCCCAACAGCTCGTAATAATCTTTCCCTTGACTCACGGAAAACCAGTCCTATCTTCTACACAATGTAAGGTCGCAAGAGTTTGCAACAGAGGCTAGTGCTTCAGCAAGGCGTTGTTGCAAGAACTCATCAGGAAAATAAACACCGCGACAAAGACGCCCGAGCGGATGCCTACGAGCACCGCCTTCAGGGCATTGAACCACCAGCGCTTCGTGTGTCCCAAGGCGCCGCCGCGCACCAGCATGATCGTTGCGATCAGCGCGAGGAAGACCCACCAACCTGCCGTAGCGAGCACCGACCCATAGAAAAGGCCGAGCACGGCAAGGGGGATGGCGAAGCCGTAAACGTAGAAGGCACGCTGCTGCAAAGTATTCAGGTGCTCGGACGGAACTTCGACGAAGCAGACGAAGTCTCCGGTCTTCTCGCCATTGGTGCCGGCGTTGCCCATGCCGTCAATACATATGACATCGCCGTCATGCGAGTTCTCCGGAATATCGACAACCAGCTCGGAGGCCGACATCACACGGCCCGTTCCGCCGCACTTCTCGCAGGGATTTATCACCACGCGGCCCGCGCCCTCGCACTCCGGGCAGGTCATATCGATGGCGCCGATGCCGAAGAGGCTCGAGAGGTCAACACCGATGCGGCCCGTTCCCCCGCAGGTAGGGCAGGTAGTGGAATGCTCCGACTCCAACGAGCCGTTTCCATGGCAATGATCGCAGGTCACGTAGCGCTGGTAGGTCAGCCCGCGACGCACGCCGCTTGCGGCGGCCTCCTCGTCAAGCGTGACCTCCATCGTGATGTCTGCGCCCGGCTCGGGCCTATAGGCACGGGAGCGCTGCGTCGCGGCAGCCCTAGCGGTGGAGAAGGGAAAGCCCCAATCGAAGGGCGAACCGGCATAGTCGCCACTGCTTCCCCCAGCCGTCGTCGTGCTGCCGTAGCCGGCAAAGGACGAGCCGGAGCGCATGGCGTTGTACCTAAGGCGCTTGACATCGTCGGAAAGCACGGCGTAGGCCTCGGAAACCTCCTTGAAGGCATCCTCAGCGCCCGGGTCCTTGTTGACGTCGGGGTGCAGCTGGCGCGCCTTCTGCTGAAAGGCCTTGCGAATCTCTTCGTCAGTCGCGGTCTCGGGCACACCCAAGATGGCGTAGTAGTCCTTCTCGTTCATCGAGGCCATGGATGGGCCCCTCCTGTTCGACGTTGAGCCACGTTACATACGGTGCAAAAGTATACCCGAGGACGCATTACCACAAGCAAACGCTACAAAGGAGCATACGAGGGGCGCAGAAAGGCAGCTATCTCCCCCGTGGCGCGGGCGGATAACATAAAAGTTGGCGAGAAGATCGAGGGCCTGGCCGCCTTCCGTCAGGCCTGAGACAGATCCCAAAATGACGAGAAGACCTCGTTGCCAAGGAGCCAGCCTTCCCTCGTCACGGCAAGGCGCTCCCCCTGCCAGCGCACCAAGCCACGCGACAGGAGATGGTCGATCGTCTTCTCCAGCCGCTCACTGTCAAGGACTGTCCGGGCATAGGCTAGCTGGTCTTGGCCCACTCCCCGAGAGAGGCGCATGCCCAGCATGAGGTCTTCGGCGGCAGCTTGGGCCTCGGTAAGGAACTCGCTTTCACATGCCAGCTCTGAAAGAGGGGGCAAGGGCGAGCCGGCAGAAAGCCCGGAAGCGACGCTCAGGCGAACCCGCGTGACATCTTCGCCCAACTCAGGAAGGCTCGCAACCGCCTGCCTAAGGCGTGCATAGCACTCGGGCGTGAGCATGGATGCCGAGGCCGCACCGAGGCCAAGGTAAGGAAGGCCGGTCCAATAGGCCTGGTTATGCCTACAGGCCTTGCCGGGGCGCGCATAGCTTGCGACCTCGTAGCGAACGAAGCCAGCTGATGAGAGAAGGTCAGACGCCAACAGCATGCGCCTGGCCTGCAGCTCGGGATCGTTCCAGTCGGGGTCGTCATCGGCAAAGGCTTGGCCGAGGGGCGTGTCTTCCTCGATCTGCAGCGGGTAGACGCTCACATGGCCAACGCCCAGCGAAAGCGCCTGCTCAAGCGTGTCTCTCCAACTCGCGTCGGTCTGCTTGGGAGTGGCGCACATGAGGTCAAGCGAGACGTCCAGGCCACTCGCGACCGCAGCGCGCACGCGCTCGCGAGCCGTCCTTGCGTCATGCAGCCTTCCGAGGGCAGCCAACTCCGCGTCTTGCAGGCTCTGCACGCCAATGGACAGGCGTGTGGCACCGGCGGCAACGAGCGCGGCAAGCACGTCGTCAGTGAGCGAGTCGGGATTGGCTTCGCAGGTCAGCTCAAGAAGCTGTGGCGCGGCGTCAGAGACGGCGCGAACAAGCCTTCCTAGCAGCTCCGGACCCAAAAGCGAGGGTGTCCCTCCCCCAAGGTAGGCCGTCTCGCAACCCTCCAGCAAGGCGAGGCCTGCGACCTGCCTCAGCTGCTCGCAGAGCAGGTCAACATAGCGCTCCATGGAGGCGTCGCCACGCGCCGTCTCCCTCGAGGCAAAGTCACAATAGGCACACTTGCGCGCACAAAAGGGAATATGCAGGTAGAGAGCTCGCACCGAGCTCAGATGAAGGCGCTTCTCCCAAGGCGTACGATCCGCGTCATGCCGACTGTGCGAAGCCGGAGCAGAGTCGTCCCTCATTCCTGACCTGCCATAAGGCGAAGCTTGGCACGCACGACGCGCGTCACCGACTCATCGATGCGCTTCTCGCTCAGGCGCCCCTCGCGCACCGCATCAACGACCCCATTGAAGGCAGCGAGGAACTGCACGGGGGTAAGTATCAGGTCGCAGCCGGCATCAAGCGCACGCACGCCGACCTCAGAAGAAGAGAAGTGGTCGCTCACGGAGGCCATTTCCAGGGCGTCAGTGATGACAAGCCCGCCATAGGAGAGGTCGCCGCGCAAGATGTTTGACACGATGACGCGGCTAAGCGAGGCCGGCGAGGAGTCAAGCTCGCTGTAGACGCCATGGCCCACCATCACCAGGTCAACCCCGGCCTCAACCGCCGCCTTGAAAGGAAGCAGCTCACAGCCCATGAGCTCCTCAAGCTTCTTGTTGATGAAGATATCCTCGGTATGCGAGTCTCCGTCGGCATGGCCAATTCCCGGAAAGTGCTTCACGCAGCACAAGGTGCCCGAAGCGCGAAAGCCACTGACCATCGCGCTCACGTAGGAGCCAACCACCTCGGGATCGCCGCCAAAGGATCGCAGATAGATGAAGTTGTCTGGGTCGTCGCAAACGTCGGCATCGGGAGCGAAGTCAAGGTTGAAGCCCAAGTCGGCAAGGTAGCTGCCGATACGTTCACCCTCCTGCTTGGCAAAGTCAACGCCATGCTCTGCGGCGAGCGCCGACATGTCCTGGGGCTTCTCGACACCGAAAGCCGCCTTGTCAGAGACGCGCGTAACCGTGCCGCCCTCCTCGTCCACGCAGACAAAGAGGGGCAGCCCGCAGGCCTCGTTGGAGAGCGACTGCAGGTCTGCGTTCAGGGAACGAACCTGTTCTGGGTCCTGCACGTTGTCATCAAAGAGAACGAGGCCACCAACGGGGCACCCAAGCAGGGCGTCGCGCAGGGCGTCATCGACGCTGATAACCGGGCCAGTTCCCACGAGGGCTTCCGGCCTGATCACGAAGAGCTGCGCCACCTTCTGCTCAAGCGACAGCGACTGGACAAGGGAGGCAATGCGCAGGTGCTCGGCAGCCTCGCTCACGGCTTTGTCCGCAGCGCTGAACAGGCCATCAAGCTGGCCGGAAGGACGGGCGCCAACCGCTGCGGCAAAAAGGGCAAGGCTCGAGGCCACGCCGGCCCCAGCGAGCAAAGAACGCCTCGTCAAGTTGCCCCTCTCCATCCGCGCACCTACCCCTCAACACGCCCCATGAGCTCGTCCGCGAGCTCAAGATACTCGTCAACCGAGGCACAGCGCATGGCCCGCTCACGAACGGCAGCCGCGCCCGGCATGCCCTTAACGTACCACGCCGCGAGACTGCGTGCCCGCGCGAGGTGCGCATGGGTCGCGTCGAGCAGGCGCACGTGGCAGGCAAAGGCAGCGAGGCGCTGTGAGAGGCCGTGCTCGCGGATCTCCTTGCCTTGGTCCAGGGCTTGGGCATCCGAGAAGACCCAGGGGTTGCCATAGGTCCCGCGCGCCACCATGACGGCCGTGGCACCCGTCTGCTCGCGCATGCGCACGGCCTCGGCGGCCCCGCGCACATCACCGGTGCCGATCACCGGGATGGAGACGGCAGAGACGACCCGCTCCACGCAGCCCCAGTCGGCATCTCCTCGATAGAGCTGGCTGGCGGTTCGCCCGTGCACGGCAACCGCAGAGGCACCGGCCGCCTCCATGGCCCGCGCGAACTCGGGAGCGACCTCGGGCTCGCCGGTACGGCGGGCCGAGCGGATCTTCACGGTCACGGGAAGGTCGACCTCCACGTCGGCAAGGCCCGCGATCGTGGCCTCGACAAGCTCAGCCGCAAGTTCGGGGGTCTCGAGCAGGGCCGAGCCCTCCCCTTTTCGCGTCACCTTGGGAACGGGGCAAGCCATGTTGATGTCGATGAGGGCAAGGCGCGAGCCAAGCCGCGTCGCCACGGCGGCCGCCGCCTCACGGAACTGCTCGGGCTTGGAGCCAAAGAGCTGCACGGCGATGTCGGACTCGAGCTCGTTCGGGTCCACGAGCTCCCAGGTCTTCTCGCCACCATAGTGCAGGCCCGCAACCGAGACCATCTCGCTGTAGGCAAGGCTCGCTCCCCCGGCGCGCGCCATCAGGCGATAGGCCTGGTCGGAGACGCCGGCCATGGGAGCCATGAGATAGGGGTTCGCCGCCAGGCGCTCGGCAAGCGAGCCCTTCTCGGGAAAGGGCGTAAGGTCGCAGGACAAGCCTGCGACCTGGGCACACTCGGCAAGGATCTCGCGCGGGTCGGCCTGCGAGTCATAGGACACGTCGGGCTTGCGCTCGCGATGCCCCCAGTGGCCGCCCGTCACTCGTCGTCCACCTTCAGGACGGCCAGGAAGGCCTCCTGCGGCACTTCTACCGAGCCGATGGACTTCATGCGCTTCTTGCCTTCCTTCTGCTTCTCGAGCAGCTTGCGCTTACGGGTGATGTCGCCGCCGTAGCACTTGGCCAGAACGTCCTTACGCACCGCCTTCACGGTGGAGCGGCTGATGATCTTGTTGCCGATGGCACCCTGGATGGGCACCTCGAACTGCTGGCGCGGGATGATCTCCTTGAGCTTGTCGCAGAGGCCGCGACCGAGCGTGTAGGCCTTGTCCCTGTGCACGATGAAGCTAAGGGCGTCGACCTCCTCGCCCGCAAGCAGGATGTCGAGCTTCACCAGGTCGGACGGACGGTAGTCGCTGAACTCGTAGTCGAGCGAGGCATAGCCCTTGGTGCGACTCTTGAGCTGGTCGAAGAAGTCGAGGATGAGCTCGCCGAGCGGAATGTAGAAGGTCAGCTCGACCGAGTTCTCGGCCAGGTAGACCATGTTGTCTTGGATACCGCGATGGTCAACGACGAGCTGGATGACGGCTCCCATGTACTCGGGCGGCACGATGATGCTCGCCTTGAGGTAGGGTTCCTCGATATGCTCGATCTTCTCGGGAGCGGGCAGGTCCTGCGGGCTCTTGATCTCGAGCATCTCGCCAGCGGTCGTGTAGACGTGATAGTCCACCGAAGGGCTCGTGCCGATGAGGGCGAGGCCGAACTCGCGCTCGAGGCGCTCCTTGACGACCTCCATGTGAAGGAGGCCGAGGAAGCCCACGCGGAAGCCGAAGCCCAGCGCTACCGAGGTCTCGGGAGACCAGGTGAGCGAGGGATCGTTCACGCGCAGCTTCTCAAGGGCGTCACGAAGGTTCTCGTATTCCTTGTTGTCGATCGGGAAGAGGCCCGTGAAGACCATGGGCTTTGCCTCGCGATAGCCCGGAAGCGGCTCGGGGGTGCGCTTGGCGTCGTAGGTGAGGGTGTCGCCCACATGCACGGCGCCCGGATCCTTGAGACCGGTGACCACGTAGCCCACCTCGCCCACGCCGAGCTCGGGCAGGGGCGTCTCGAGCGGACGCTTCACGCCCACGTCGTCAACGAGGAAGGAGGAGTCGGCCTGCATCATGTAGAGCGTGTCGCCCGGACGGATGCGGCCGTCAAAGACACGCACCGTGGCCACGACGCCGCGATAGGCGTCGAAATAGGAGTCGAGAATGAGGGCCTTGAGCGGGGCATCGTAGTCGCCCTCGGGCGGGCTAACGAGAAAGACGATGCTCTCGAGCAGGTCATGGATGCCCTCGCCCGTCTTACCCGAGACGCAGACGGCGTCCTCAGCGGGAATGGCCAGGGCGTCCTCGATCTCTGCACGGACGCGCTCAGGTTCGGCGCTCGGCAGGTCGATCTTGTTGATGGCCGGCACGATGTCGAGGTTAGCGTTCATGGCGAGCATGGCGTTGGAGACAGTCTGGGCCTCAACGCCCTGCGTGGCGTCCACCACGAGAACGGCACCTTCGCAGGCGGCAAGGCTGCGCGAGACCTCGTAGGTGAAGTCCACGTGGCCCGGCGTATCGATCAGGTTGAAGTGGTACGTCTCCCCATCATCTGCATCATAGGTAACGCGAACGGCGTTACTCTTGATGGTGATGCCTCGCTCGCGCTCGATGTCCATGGTGTCAAGAAGCTGCGACTCCATGTCGCGCTCCTCCACCGTATGGGTGAGCTCGAGGATGCGGTCAGAGATGGTCGACTTGCCGTGGTCGATGTGCGCAACGATCGAGAAGTTGCGAATATGTGAGGTATCGTATGTATTCATGAGGAGAATAATAGACCAAATTCACCCAAGCGTGCTATACTCACCGAGTTGACCTCGCCGTGTCTCAGCGTAGAGGCCTCAAAGTTCATGACCGAAAGGGTAAGCACGTGGCTAACATCAAGTCTCAGAAGAAGCGTATCAAGACCGCCGAGAAGGCTCGTCAGCGCAACAAGGCAGTTCGTTCCGAGCTCAAGACCTATATCAAGAAGGTTCGCGTGGCCGTCGAGGCCGGCGATGCCGAGGCTGCACAGGCTGCCGCCAACGCCGCCAACCGCAAGCTCGACAAGGCTGCCTCCAAGGGCATCATCCACAAGAACCAGGCTGCCAAGCGCAAGAGCGGTGTCCAGAATCTGGTGAACACCATCAAGTAGCTTCTGAGCTTCATCAAATCTGCAAAAAGGACCCGAGGTGCTGCCCGGGTCCTTTTTTGTGCGGTACGGCGGCCCTTGGATGCCTCTTTGGAGAGGCAATGGGGCTATAGTAGAGTGCGGTCAAACAGGGAGGGAAGATGGCTCAGGAACAGACAGGAAGCGGGCTTCTCCCCGCCTACCTCATCGTGGGGTCCGACGACCTCAAGCGCCGCCAGGCAACGACGCGCCTCAAGGCCCGCCTCGACGAGGGCTTCTCGGCCTTCAACCTCGACGAGAGAATCGCCACGCCCGACCTTGAGCCTGCCGACATCCTCTCTTCTCTCAACACGCTTCCCATGGGAGACAGCTTCCGCCTCGTCATGATCGAGCGCGCAGAGAAGCTGCCCAAACCAGTCAGCGAGGCCATCATCAGCTACCTTGCCGACCCCAACCCCGCCTGCGTGCTCTGCCTGGTGGCCGAAAGCCTCGCCAAGTCCACCCGCCTCTATAAGGCCGTTGCCAAGGTTGGCAAGCAGTCCGTCATCAGCTGCGCCCCCAAGAAGCGCTGGGAGCTGCCGCCCGTCGTGATCAAGATGGCGAGCGTCTACGGCGTGCGCATGGATCAGGCCGCGGCGGCCGAGCTCGTTAGCCGCGTGGGCGAGTCCACCACCATGCTTGACTCGCAGCTCAAGGTCTTGAGCGAGTATTGCCGCGACGCCGGCGTCATCACCCTTCAAGACGTCGAAAAGAACATCACACGCACGGCCGAAGTCAAACCCTGGGACCTGCTCGATGCCGTAAGCCAGCGCGACGCAGCCAAGGCTCTTTCGCTCTACCGGCTCATGCAAAATCCCTCGCAGGTGGCACTCTGCTCACTTCTTACCTCACGGCTGCGCGAGCTGATCTGTGCGCGCTCGCTCGACGCACGCGGTCAGGGCGCCATGCTCGGCTCTGAGCTTGGCAAGCAAGCCTGGCAGGTTAAGAACCACCTCAACTGGGCGCGGCGCTTCCCTAACGGGGCACTTGAGCACGACCTTGTTGCCTGCGCTCGCTGTGACCAAGCCCTCAAGAGCGGTGCCGACCCTAACGTAGCCTTCACCGAACTCGTCGTCACCATCTGTGTCGGTTAGCAAAGCCGGTCTGCGTTTGCCCCGCTCGAAGGTGGCTGTCCACAACTCGAACAAAAACGCCTGTTTAAGATGCGTTCGAGGAACAGTTCTCGACCTATAACAAAATAGCAATAGCAGTGTCGCTCACCTGCGGCTGATAATTATCGTTGGTCGCTAAAAGTCGTCCTAACAAGGGGTGATCGACATGAGAAACTGCAAACAGTTCAAAACAAGTGGCCAAAAAGGAGTAAAGAGCTTGAGGCTTTTCGTCTCGCTCCTTCTCTTGCTAGCGCTTGGGCTCGTCGTCGGAAGCCCCCATCAAGCCTTTGCTGACACGGGCGATGAACCCGATGCCCTGGCAGCCACGCAAAGCGACGATGACATTATCGCGAAGTACCCTGAGCTGGCCGATCTGGTTCTGGATCATTTTGTCACCCGCAATGAAGAATGGGTAGACCTAACTCCCTACAACATCGGCTACGATGACTTCGGCGAACTGTACAAAGCCATTCTCATCAAGCACCCAGAGCTCTTTGACGTGCGGACGGGTTACAACGGAGCAATTCTCTACCCGATGGAAAGATACCAGCCCCTGTTTATCTACCCTGACAAACCATACGAAGAAATCGTATCCATGCGGCAAACGTTGGCGAGAGGCATCGCACATGCCATGTCTTGGATTCCCGCCGATGGCAGCGATCTCGAAAAGGCAAAGGCAGCACATGATTTTCTCACCGCTCATGTGACCTATGATAGTGCCACCTACAATTCAAATCCCACTGGCAGCTGGAGCGATTCCGAAGTCACGACCTACGGCAGCATTCTTACCGAGCATGAGCACTTTGGTCCCTATTGCGCTTATGGCCCTCTGGTTGAGCATAGTGCCGTATGCGAGGGCATCTCGTACGCATACAAGCTGTTGATGGACCAATCCGGCATTCCATGCGAGTATGTAACCAATCCCAAGGATCATCACGGATGGAATCACGTCATGGTTGACGGCGAGTGGTACAACGTGGACGCAACATGGGATTTACCACCATATTATAATTTAATTACTACTGAATTCTATATGTATTGGGAACCCGATTGTCTAAGATACAATTACTTCCTCAAAAGTGATGATTTCATTGAAGCACTTGACCAGTCTAAGAATAAAGAAGAACATGTAGATTATCATAACAAGTATACAAATTCTAAAATATATGCAACTAGCACTCTATTTGATGAGTATGAAGATGCATATTGGGAAGGCTTCTGCCTGCCTGATGCAACGTATTATCTGCATGAAAAGACTCAGGTTGAGTCCTTCGATCTCTCAAGCCAAGATATTACGCTCAACCTAGGCGAAACCGCTCCGCTCAGCGTCCAAAATGTCGTTCCCTCCAAAATCAATCCGCTTGCCTCCAGATGGACTTCTTCTAACGAGAGTGTTGCCTACGTGTGCGCAGACGGCACTATCGTGGCAGTTGGAGAGGGCACCGCGGTCATCACCTGCACCATGGGAGACGAGGACCTGCCCTGCGTGGCCGACAATTCAAACGAGGTAACGCAGATCTGCACCGTCACCGTGGCACAGGAAGCGTCCAAGACGTCCATCCAAAACGCCATCGTTGATTCCATCGAGGACCAGGAGTACACCGGCGAGGCCATCGAGCCGCTGCCCGTGGTCACGCTCGACGGAGAAACGCTCGTCATGGACCAGGATTACGAGCTTTCATTCGAGAACAACATCGAAGTGGGCCAGGCAAAGATCATCATTACCGGCATCGGCAACTATGAAGACAGCATAAGCGTCACCTTCGAGATCGTTGCCCCCGTCGAAGAGCCTGAAGTTGAGTTTACGACCGCACAACTTCTCCTCGGCAAGCAGCTCATCATGCGCTTTGGCCTCTCCGTGCCTGATGGCATCGACGTGAGCGACGGCCAAGCAGTCTTCTCCATTGGTGGCAACGCGGCACGTACGTCAGAAGCGATTCCCTTTGCCGAGGCCGAAAAAGACGAGGGGAGCGGAACCCACGGCTTCTACTTCGAGCTCTCCTCTGTTGAGATGGGCGAGCCTATCACCTGCACCTTCACCTATGGGGATCAGGAAGTAACACGCGTCGCCTCCGTTGAGGACTATGTGCAGGCACTCGACGCATATGCCGATGAACACCCCGAAACCGCCAGACCCCTCATACTGAACTGTGCGCACGCCGTCTTGAATTACGGGCACTACGTACAGCCCTACCTCGCAGAGCATGCTGCAACTCCGTGGGAGTATGGCGTTGCCTATAAGACCGTGGACAATTACTACCAGGACATGAATGACGTCGCAAACGCAGCTTATTCCCTGAGTTCACTGCAGCTGAACGTTGACGGCGAAGGCGGAGATGACATTGTCCTCTCGGCCAACCTGAGCTTGGACTCTTACACCAAGTTCACCATGACCATTGCGCCTAAGGTCTCGGGAACAGACGTTACGATCAGCAGCGTAGCATTCGGCGAAGAGCCGTGTGAGGTCGAGCAGCTGAGCAACGGAAGCTACCGCATTAGCATAGACGGCATAAAGGCCTACCAGCTTTGTGATACGGTCACCATTAAAGGAACGGTAGACGGTGAGTCCTTCACGGTTACTACCAGCCCGATGATCTATGCTCGTGCCGTACTACTTGGCGACTTCGACGAAACGCAGAAAGAGGCCTTGACGTCACTCTACAACTACTACGACTGGTCTGCAAGGATAATGGGTCGGGTCTAGGGTTTGCGCAGCAAGGCACAGCAGCCATCCTGAACCGAAGGGCCCCTCTCGTCAATCTGGCGAGAGGGGCCCTCTTTCATACCTCCGAAGAGGTAAACGTATCCGCACCTAAGCCGACGGACCTTCCGTCGAAGGCTCGGCTTCCCAGGCCTGCTCGGCCATCTCGCCCTCCAGGCCCAGGTGCACACGCGGAGCCTCGCCCCAGAGGCGGTCGAGCCGGTAGAAATCGCGAATCTCGGGCTTGAAGACGTGCGCCACCACCGAGCCGTAGTCAATCAGCACCCAGTTGGCACCGGCGCGACCTTCCACCGCGATGGGCTTCTCACCGCAATTGGCCTTCACCTTCTCCTCGATGGCCTCGATCACGGCATCCAGCTGCGGTTTGTTAGCAGCCGTGCAGATCAGGAAGTAGTCGCAGACGTCGGAGAGGCCCGTCAGGTCAACCAGGGAGATGTCTGTGGCCTTCTTGTCATCGGCGGCAACCGCCGCCACCTTAGCAAGCTCGAGGGATGTAACTGCCATGTGGGTCCTTTCTTGAAATACCAGCTTCAGCCGTTCAGTGCGTGCGTTGCAACACCAGCTTATTGTAAATGTCCAGTGTTCCGGGGTACAGATAGCGTTCGGTCTCGATCACGTAGGCAACGCCCTGGTAGAAGGAGGACCAGTAGACCTCCTCCAGCGGGGCCTGCTGCTCCACCAGCCTTCTCGTGGCCTCGATGGCAGCAACCGCCTTGCGGCGTGGCTCGATGCCATCTGCCACAAAAAGCACCATGTCGAGCTTGCTCATGCTGGCAGAGCCCAGAGTGTGGCGCTCGAT
>CAJOKK010000005.1 GCA_905235165.1 uncultured Atopobiaceae bacterium
TGCCAGACAACTTCATCTCTAAGACCAAGGCCCGCAAGGCCGGCTGGGACTCCTCAAAAGGCAACCTTGACGAAGTGTGCCCAGGAAAGAGCATAGGCGGCAGCGTCTACGAGAACGAATCGTGGAATGGCGAGCCGGTGCTTCCCGATCCGTCGGGCACGCGCAATTGGCATGAGTGCGATATCAATTACACCGGCGGCTACCGCGGTGCCGAGCGCATCGTCTTTTCTGACGACGGGCTCATCTTCTACACCGCCGACCACTACAAGACCTTCGAGCGGCTTTACTAGCTGCACAGCCGGCCAAGGGAGCAGCAATGCGCAAGATCAAAATTGACGAGCGCGACTTCAGCGACGTTCACGCACTCATGGCTCAGCTCAAGGAAGCCCTCGACTTTCCCGACTACTTTGGGGAGAGCCCAGCGGCGCTCAGGGACTGCCTGGGCGACATCTGCGAGCCCACGCGCATCACCATCGTGCGGCGCGACCCCACACCCGACACCTGGTTCGACCGCGCGAGCTCGATCATCGTACGCGCCTCGCTAGAAAACGAATGCCTCAGCGTACGCATCCGCTGAGGCAGGGCCGAGCATCATCAAGCAGCGCCGAAAGCTCCAGGAACCCTTGGCAAATTGCGCGTTTTGCAGTCGCTGAGCATCCGCGCACGCGTTGGGCGTATCATGAATTTGTTAGCTATCTACCTGCATGAAGGGAGCCCTCATGGAGCAGTACAAGCGCGACTTCATCGAGTTCATGGTCAAGAGCGACGTCCTCAAGTTTGGCGACTTCACCCTCAAGAGCGGCCGCAAGTCGCCCTTCTTCATGAACGCCGGCGCCTACGTGACCGGCGAGCAGCTGCACAAGCTGGGCCTCGCCTACGCACAGGCCATCAACAGCGCCTTCGGCCTCGATTTCGACGTCGTCTTTGGCCCGGCCTACAAGGGCATCCCGCTCTCGGTAATCACCTGCATGGCCCTCAACGAGCTCTACGGCAAGGAGGCGCGTTACTGCGCCGACCGCAAGGAGGTCAAGGACCATGGCGCGGACAAGGGCCAGCTCCTCGGTGCCGAGCTGCATGACGGCGACCGCGTGGTGATCGTGGAGGACGTCACCACCTCCGGCAAGTCCATCGACGAGACCTACCCCAAGCTCAAGGCCGCCGCAGACGTCGAGGTCGTGGGCCTGATGGTCTCGCTCAACCGCCTCGAGGTGGGCAAGGGCGGCGTCAAGACGGCCCAGGCCGAGATCCAGGAGAAGTACGGCTTCCCCGTCTCCTCAATCGTCGACATGGCCGAGGTCACCGAGGCCCTCTACAACCAGGAGGTTGACGGCCGCATCGTGATTGACGACGCCCTCAAGGCCGCCATCGACGCCTACTACGAGCAGTACGGAGTGAAGTAGCATGCGCCAAGGCTTCGACAACAACAAGTACATCGAGATGCAGGCCGCGCAGATCCGCGAGCGCATCAGCACCTTCGGCGGCAAGCTCTACCTGGAGTTTGGCGGCAAGCTCTTTGACGACTACCACGCCAGCCGCGTCCTTCCGGGTTTTGAACCCGACTCGAAGGTGCGCATGCTCATGCAGCTGGCCGCTGACGCCGAGGTCGTAGTTGCCATCAACGCCGACGACATCGAGCACGCCAAGCACCGCGCCGACATCGGCATCACCTACGCCGAAGACACCCTGCGCCTCATGGACATCTACCGCAGCATGGGCCTGGCCGCCAACAGCGTGGTGATCACCCACTTCACCGGCCAGCCGCGCGCCGAGGCCTGGCAAAAGCGCCTCGAGGGCATGGGCATCCGCTGCTACCGTCACTACCTCATTGAGGGCTACCCCACCAACGTCGACCACATCGTGAGCGACGAGGGCTTCGGCAAGAACGACTTCGTCGAGACGAGCCGCCCGCTCGTGGTGGTGACCGCGCCCGGCCCGGGTTCGGGCAAGCTCGCAACCTGTCTCTCGCAGCTCTTCGGCGAGCACAAGCGCGGCGTGGCGGCAGGCTACGCCAAGTTCGAGACCTTCCCCGTGTGGAACCTCGAACTCTCGCACCCCGTGAACATCGCCTACGAGGCAGCGACCGTCGACCTCGACGACCGCAACATCATCGACCCCTTCCACCTCGAGGCTTACGACAAGGTCACGGTGAACTACAACCGCGACGTCGAGACCTTCCCCGTGGTCAAGGCCATGATGGAGAAGATCTTGGGCGAGAGCCCCTATCAATCGCCCACCGACATGGGCGTCAACATGGTGGGCTTCTGCATTAGCGACGACGAGGCTTGTCGTGAGGCAAGCCGCAACGAGATCGTTCGCCGCTACTTCCACACGGCAGAGCAGATCGCCCGCACCGGCCACGGCAAGGAGGACCTAGCCAAGATCAAGCTGCTCATGCAGCAGGCCGATGTGACCGTTGACCTCTCCCCTGCCCACCAGGCCTGCCTCAAGCGCGCCGAGGAGACTGGCCACCCCGCAGGAGCGATGGTGCTCCCGGACGGCACGCTCATGACCGGCAAGACCAACAGCATCCTCGGCGCCGCGTCCTCGCTGTTGCTGAACGCCCTCAAGCACGTGGCCGGGGTTCCCGAAGACGAATACGTGGTCTCGGACGAGGCACTTGAGCCGATTAGCCGCCTCAAGACCGAGCACCTGCACAGCTCGAACCCGCGCCTGCACTCCGACGAAACGCTCATCGCCCTCTCCATCAGCTCGGCGACCAATCCCCGAGCCGCCAAGGTCATCGACGCTGCCCATAAGCTGCGCGGCTGCGATGCCTACTTCTCGGTGATCATCTCGCACACCGACGAGAAGCTCTATCGCGACCTGGGCATCAACGTCTGCTGCGAGCCACAGTTCGAGCAGGCAAGCTACTACCATCGCTAGGCACAAAAAAGGACTCTCACCCGTGGGCCGCTCCACGGGTGAGAGTCCTAGAGGAAAGGGCGTAACAGACGCTCGCTAGACGTGCGAGCAGATGAACTCGAGGTCGCCCTCGAACTTCAGGGTGCCGCAGCCGGCCGGCGCGACGAAGTGGGTGCCCTTGCGGAGCTCGTAGGTCTTGTCACCCACCGTAACGGTGCCGGTGGTGCCGGCAACGGCGCTCACGCAGAGGAAGGGCCACGCCTGCTCGATGCTCACCGGAGCGTCGGAAGCAACGCGCACGCGGAAGACGTCGAAGTACTTGCAGCTCATGAGCTGGGTCACGCCGTCGACCTCAGGTGCGGTGACCTCGCCGGAAGCGGGAGCCTGGGTGCTGTAGTCGATGACGTCCATGGCCTGGTTGAGGTGCAGCTCACGCAGGGAGCCGTCGGCCTGGCGACGGTCGTAGTCGTAGACGCGATAGGTAACGTCGGAAGACTGCTGGGTCTCGAGGATGAGGGTGCCGCCCATGATGGCGTGCATCGTGCCAGGCTTGATGTCGAAGAAGTCGCCCGCCTTGATGGGAAGCAGGCAGGTTCTTCATGTCGTCCCAGCGGCCCTCCTCGACCATCTGGGCAAACTCCTCGCGGCTCTTCGCACGCTGGCCAACGATGATCTTGCCGTCATCCTTGGCATCGAGGACGTACCAGCACTCATGCTTGCCGAGCGAGCCGTTCTCGTTCTTGCCGGCGTAGTCGTCGTCGGGGTGAACCTGGATGGAAAGGTCGTCAAGCGCGTCGAGGACCTTGATCAGCAGGGGGAAGCGGTCGCCCTCAGCGCCCTCGAAGAGCTCGTGGTGCTCGCTCCAAAGCTGGGAGAGAGTCTGGCCGTCGTAGGGACCGCCATCAACGGTGCAGTCGCCGTTGGGGTGCGCGGAGATGCCCCAGCACTCGCCCACGGGACCATCGGGCAGCTCATAGCCGAACTCCGCAAGGCAGATGTTGTTGTGCAGGACGGGCTTGAGCATAATCAGGCCAACAGCCTCGTTCATATAACCACTCCCTCTTCGCTATTTCCGTTATTGCAATTGTAGTTTGCCGAGGCGCTAACACTTCCTGCGACAAAGCAAACTCAACATATCGGCACGTTTGCTTCAGCTTACTTACAGGTCACTGAGAAGAACGGGGTGCTTCTAATCCGGAATCAACCAGCGGAAGGGGGAGGGAGACCTTGGTCGCGCCTCTGCGGCAGTGAGGAGCGAAGGCGCGGCGGGAGCGAGGACTGTCTGAGCGAGCGAAGCGAGCGAGTTCCGCAGCTGCCGCGCCGGAGCCGACGAACGCCCTTGCCGCAGCGAAGCGACCAAGGCCTCCCTCCCCCTTCCGCTGGTTGAGTCAGACTTCTCTTGCTCGCTTTCACTTCCGGATGTCACCTCGGTCTATGGCCAGTTCGTAGCCGATGAGGGTCATCCTGAGGCCCAGGCAGCCTCGGCATTGGGCCGACTCTTCGCCGGTGCAGATCTTGTTGTCGTAGAGCTCGTACTGCTTGCGCACGGCCACCGGGGACAGGTTGGGCATGACCACGTTTGCGCCGGCTAGCATGCCCTTCTCCCTGCCTCGCTCATCAATCGTGCCGAGCGCTGTCGTTGCAGGCAGAAGCACCGACGGATGGATGAGGCGAATCATGCTCAGCAGGTAGAGCGTGAGCTCGAGGGTGCCCTGGGGCTCGTTTGCGAAGGGCGTGTCGTGGTGCGGGATGAAGGGGCCGATGCCGCACATGTCGGGCTTGAAGTCCTCCACGAAGCGCATCTCGCGCACCAGGTGCTCGACGGTCTGGTAGGGCGCGCCCACCATGAAGCCCGCGCCCACCTGATAGCCGATCTCGCGCAGGTCCCTCAGGCACTGCATGCGGTGCTCCCAGCTCATCTCGGCCGGATGCAGCTGCGCGTAGTGCTCGGGGCTGGCCGTCTCGTGACGCAGCAGGTAGCGGTCGGCGCCCGCGTCGAAGAGGCGCTGGTAGCTCTCGCGGCTGCGCTCACCCATCGAAAGGGTCACGGCCGTGTCGGGACAAGTCTCCTTAATGCGGACGACGATGTCACCCAAGACCTCGTCGGTGAAGTGGCCGTCCTCGCCGCCCTGAAGCACGATGGTACGGAAGCCCAGCTCGTAGCCCTCGCGAGCGCAGGCCACGATCGTGTCGGGATCGAGGCGGTAGCGCTCGACGTTCTTGTTGGAGCGACGGATGCCGCAGTAGAGGCAGTCGTTCTTGCAGTAGTTGCTGATCTCGACCAGGCCACGCGTGAAGACCTTGGTGCCATAGATGGGCTCGCGCGCCGCCACCGCTCGCTCGGCCAGGCGCTCGGCCAGCTCGGGCGTGCGCCCGGCGATAAGATCGCGGTACTCGCCGTCGGTCAGCGTGTGCTCGGCGGCGAGCTTGTCGACCAGCTGCTCAAGACGCTCAGCCATGACGTGCCTCCCCGGCAGCCTCGGCGGGAACACCGGCGCTCACCAGCGCGTGCTCGCGCGGGAACATCCGCAGGCTGCGCTCGAGCGTGCCCGTCATCTGCGCGATGGCGATGCCGTAATTCGTGAAGGGCACGTCCTGCGCCTCGGCGCGGTGCATGCGGTCGGCAACGTCGCGCTCGGTGAGCATGCAGCCGCCGCAGTGCACGACGAGTGCATAGCGGGACAGGTCCTCGGGGAAGTCGCGGCCGGTGCAGGTTTCGATCGTGAGGTCGGCGCCGGTGTGCTCACGCAGCCAGCGGGGGATCTTCACCGTGCCGATGTCGTTGCACTGGCGATGGTGGGTACAGCCCTCGGCCATGAGCACCACGTCGCCGTCGCGCAGCTCGTCAACGGCGGCAACACCGGCCACGGCCGTGCGCAAAAAGCCCTTGTAGCGAGCCATGAGGATGGAGAAGGAGGTCAGGGGCACCTCCTCGGGCACCAGCTGGCGCACGATGGAGAAGGCCTGGCTGTCGGTGACCACGAGCGAGGGGGTCTCGCCCAGGCGCTCGAGCACGAGGCCCAGCTCCTTCTCGCGGCAGACCACGGGCATGGCGCCCGCGTCCAGCACGTCGCGGATGCCCATCTGCTGGGGCAAGATCATGCGGCCCTTGGGCGCTGACTCGTCGATGGGACAGACAAGCACCACGAAGTCGCCGGGAGCGATCAGGTCCGCCAGCAGGCGGTGGTCGGGATCGTCTTTGGGGGCGAGGCGGCCGATGAGCTCCTTGAGCTCATGGATGCCCTCACCGGAAAGGGCGCTCACCCAGATCTCGCGGTCGTCGGCCACCTGGCCGGTCGTGGCATCCGCAACGAGGTCAGCCTTGTTGTAGACCAGCACGTAGGGCAGGTCGCGCTCCTTGAACATGGCCTCGAGGGCGCGGTCGGTCTCGCTCATGCCGCGCGTGCCGTCCACGACGAGCACGGCCACGTCGGCGCGGCCCAGAATCAGGCGGGTGCGGCGCACGCGCTTGGCACCCAGCATGCCCTCGTCGTCGAAGCCCGGGGTATCGATTATGACCACCGGGCCCAGCGGCAGGAGCTCCATGGCCTTCTGGACGGGATCGGTGGTGGTGCCGGCAACGTCGGAGACGACGGCCAGGTCTTGGCCGGTCACAGCGTTGACGACGCTCGACTTGCCGGCATTGCGGCAGCCGAAGAATGCAATGTGGACCCTCTCTGCGGAGGTCAGCTCGTTGAGGCCCATAGGGCAGCTCCTCTCGGTCGGAATCAACCTCTCGGTCGGATGGAGCCTATGGTAATCCATGCGCCGAGCGCTCGTGTCGAGATGACTTGATGGACATATGCCCACCTCAGAGCTTCCATCTTACGAACGTGTTACGATGACAAGAACGTTCTGACCGCGAGGGCGCACTCCACGCCCAAGCAGGAAGTCCAGGAGAGAATCGTGCTTAAAATAGCTGTCTACGGCAAGGGTGGCATCGGCAAGTCCACCATTTCCAGCAACCTTTCGGCCGCCTTCGCATCGCAGGGGCGTCGCGTTATCCAAATCGGGTGCGACCCCAAGGCCGACTCAACCATCAACCTGCTCGGCGGCGAGCCGCTCACGCCCGTCATGAACCTCATGCGCGAGAGCGACACCGATCCCGAGCGCATCGAAGACATCGCCCGCGAGGGCTTTGGCGGGGTGCTCTGCATCGAGACCGGTGGCCCCACGCCCGGCTTGGGCTGCGCGGGCCGAGGCATCATCGCCACCTTCAACCTCCTCGAGGACCTGCGCCTCTTTGAGACCTGGAAGCCCGACGTCGTGATCTACGACGTCCTGGGCGACGTGGTGTGTGGCGGCTTTGCCGCGCCCATCCGCGAGGGCTATGCCGAGAAGGTCCTCATCGTGACCTCGGGCGAGAAGATGGCCCTCTACGCGGCGAACAACATCAACACCGCCGTGAAGAACTTCGAGGACCGTGGCTACGCGCGCGTGGCCGGCGTGGTGCTCAACCATCGCGACGTCGAGCGCGAGGAGGAGAAGGTCCGTGCCTTCGCCGAAGAGCACGGCCTGCCCGTGGTGGCCGAGATCCCGCGCTCCGCCGACATCATCCGCTTCGAAGACGAAGGCAAGACCGTCATCGAGGGCGACGCCTCGCTTCCCGTGAGCAAGCGCTTCCTCGACCTGGCCGAGCGCCTCTGGAACGACGAGGTGTAGCCATGGAGCACGTCGCCCGTGCGTTCACGGCGGCCGAGCTCGTTCAGCGTGGTCTTGACGACCTTCCCGACGAGCTCGTCTCCGGACGCCACCTCATCTACAGCTCGCCCGCAACGCTCGCCTTCAACTCGCCCGGCGCCGAGGGCTTCGGCGTCAAGCGCGCCGGCCTGGCCATTCCCGGCTCAGTCATGCTCGTGGTAGCTCCCGGCTGCTGCGGCCGCAACACCTCGCTCATCAGCGACCTGCCGGGCTACGAGGGCCGCTTCTTCTACCTCACCATGGACGAGACCGACATCGTAACGGGCCGCCACCTCGCGCGCATTCCGCAGGCCGTCGAGGAGTGCGTGGCGCACCTGGCCGTGAAGCCGTCGGTCTTCATGATCTGCATTACCTGCGTGGACGCCCTGCTCGGCACCGACATGGAGCGCGTGTGCCGCCGCGCCGAGGAACGCGTGGGCCTGCCCGTGCGCCCCTGCTACATGTACGCGCTCACGCGCGAGGGACGCCGCCCGCCCATGGTGCACGTGCGCCAAAGCCTCTACTCGCTGCTGGAGCCGAAGCCCAAGCGCTCGACCTCCGTCAACCTACTGGGCTTCTTCGCGCCGCTCGTGGACGACTGCGAGCTCTATCGCTACCTGGCCGACCTCGGCGTGAAGCGGGTGCGCGAGGTCTCTCGCTGCGAGAGCTTCGACGAGTTCGAGGCCATGGCCGAAGCCAACTTCAACCTGGTGCTCCATCCCGAGGCACGCTTCGCGGCGGCCGACCTGGAGAAGCGCCTGCAGATTCCCTCCATCGAGCTCACCCGCCTCTACCAGCTTGACCGCATCCGCCGCCAGTACCAGGCGCTCGGCCAGGTGCTCGGCGCGAGCTTTGATGACAAGGACGACTACGCCGCGGCCCGTGCGGCCATCGACGCCTTCGCGGCGGCGCAGGGCGGCGCGAGCTTTGCCGTGGGCGAATGCCTGAACGCCGACCCCTTCGAGCTGGCCGTGGCCCTCGTGAGCTACGGCTTTGCGGTGCGCGAGGTCTTCGGCACCATCACGGCCGAGAACTTCGTCTTCGTGCGTCACCTGGCCGAGGCCTCCCCTGAGACGCAGGTCTACTCCAACATGGAGCCGACCATGATCCACTACGACGCGAGCGACTGCCCGGTGGACTTCGCCCTGGGCAAGGACGCGCGCTGGTACCACCCCGACGCCGCTGGCCTCGACTGGAACAGCGACGTACAGCCCTATGGCTACGCTGGCGTGCGCCGGCTCTTCGAGGCCCTGCTCGAGGTCGCGGGTGGCGCAGGCGACAAGAACGCGCCCGCCGAAACCTGCGGCGACGACGGCAAGGAGGTGCTCGCATGAGGGGCCTTCGCATGTACCTGACGCCCTTCGCGCCCGACCAGTCCGGCGCCGTCTCCGTCCTCTTCGAGCTGGGCGGCATCATCGTGATCTGCGACGCCGGCGGCTGCACGGGCAACGTGTGCGGCTTCGACGAGCCGCGCTGGCACGCGATGCGCAGCGCCGTCTTCAGCGCGGGCCTGCGCGACATGGACGCCATTCTCGGCCGCGACGACAAGCTCGTGGCCTCCCTGGCCGACGCCGCCTCAAAGATGGACGCGCGCTTCGCGGCCGTCGTGGGCACGCCTGTGCCGGCCGTCATCGCCACCGACTACCGCGCCCTCTCGCGCATGTCCGAGCGCAAGAGCGGCCTTGCCACCATCTGCATCGACACCTCCGGCACGCGCCTCTACGACGACGGCGCGCGCAAGGCCTACCGCGTGCTCTTCGACCGCTTCGCGACCGAGCAGCAACCCGTCGAGCCGGGGCGCATCGGCGTCTTGGGCGCCAACCCGCTCGACCTTTCCTGCACCAGCGCCGACGAGCTGCGCGCCGCCTTGCCCGGGGCCGTCTGCTACGGCATGGGCAGCGGCTTTGACGACGTGCTTCGCGCCTCGAGCGTCGAGCGCAACGTCGTGGTGGCCCCGTCGGGACTTGCCGCGGCCCAGCTGCTCGAGGAGCGCTTCGGCACCCCCTACGAGCTGGCCGACCCGCGCTTCGCCGGCGAGGAGGCCCTTGCCAAGCTGGGCCTGGACGATGTGCGCGACAAGCGCGTTCTTGTCGTCCAACAGCAGGTCAGTGCCCATACGCTGCGCGAGAGCCTACGCGCGCAGGGGGCGGCGAGCGTGACCTGCGCGACCTGGTTCATGCAGCTCGACGAGCTGCGCGAAGAAGGCGACGTGCGCCTTGCCGAGGAGGACGACTTCGCCGAGCTCGTGCGCGAGGGCGGCTTCGACGTGCTCGTGGGAGACCCGGCCCTCTGGCCGCTTGCGGGCGACTTCGCACCCGAGCGCGTCAGCCTGCCGCACTTCGCCCTCTCGGGAACGCTCCAGGACGGCAGCAGCTACGCACCTCACGGCGGCGCACGATGAGCGCCGTCACGCGGCGCATCCGCGTCTACGGCATCGTGCAGGGCGTGGGCTTCCGTCCCACGGTCAGCCGCCATGCCCAGACGGCCCAGATTGCCGGAAGCGTCTGCAACAAGGGCCCCTACGTGGAGATCTTCGCGCAAGGCGAGGACGAGCAGGTTGAGCGCTTCCTCGAGCTGCTTCGTCATGAGCCGCCCCGACGCGCGGCCATTCTCAAGATCGACGTCAAGGATGCCGAGGACGCACCTGTCTTCGAGCGCTTTGACATCGTGGAGAGCGAGCACACCAAAGGCGAGGTATTCGTCTCACCCGACATCGCCATCTGCGACGACTGCGCGCGCGAGCTCTTTGACCCAAACGACCGACGCTACCTGCACCCCTTCATCAACTGCACCTGTTGCGGGCCGCGCCTGACCATCCTCGACGCCCTGCCCTACGACCGCGAGCGCACGAGCATGGCGGCCTTCCCCATGTGCCCCACCTGTGCCGAGGAGTACCACAACCCGGCTTCGCGGCGCTACGACGCCCAGCCGGTCTGCTGCAACGACTGCGGGCCGGAGTGCTCCCTGCTTGACCGGCCCGAACACGGACGTGCCGCCATCAGCGAGGCGCGACGCATCATCGCGGGCGGCGGCGTGGTGGCCGTCAAGGGCATCGGCGGCTTCCACCTGTGCTGCGACGCCACGAGCGAGGCGGCCGTTGAGCTTTTGCGCGAGCGCAAGCGTCGCTCGGCCAAGCCCTTCGCCATCATGGCGCGCGATCTTGCCGTGGCCGAACGCGAATGCGAGGTGAGCGAGCTGGCGGCCGAGATCTTGTGCGGCCACCAGAAGCCCATCCTGCTTCTGCCCAAGCGCACGGGCGGCCTAGCGTGCGAGGCGGTGGCACCGGACAATCCCAAGCTCGGCGTCATGCTCCCCTACGCGCCGCTGCAGCTTCTGCTCTTTACCTACGACGACGGCATCGAGATGCCCGACTGCCTGGTGATGACCAGTGCCAACGAGTCGGGCGCGCCCATCTGCCGCGATGACGAGGACGCCCGTCGCGAGCTGGGCGACCTTTGCGACGCCATTCTCACCCACAACCGCCTCATCCGTCTGCGGGCCGACGACACGGTGATGGACCTCTTTGAGGACAAGCCCTACCTGGTGCGCCGCTCGCGCGGCTGGGCACCCCTGCCCTTCATTCTGTCTGACGGCGCGGCACCGCAGCTTCTGGCCGTGGGCGGCGAGCTCAAGAACGAGTTCTGCCTGGCCTCGGGCGAGCTCTACTACCCGTCGGCCTACGTGGGCGACCTGGGTGACGTGCGCACGGTCGAGGCGCTAGGCGAGAGCATCGAGCGCATGGCGACCCTGCTCGAGATTGAGCCTCAGGTCATCGCCTGCGATCTGCATCCTGGCTACAACTCCACCATGCTCGCGCGGCGCCTTGCCGAGCAACGGGGCTGCGAGCTCATCGGCGTGCAGCACCACTGGGCACACGTGGCCGCCTGCCTCGCCGAGAACGACTTTGCCGGGCCCGCCATCGGCGTCTCCTTCGACGGGACGGGCTATGGCGAGGACGGCAGCATCTGGGGCGGCGAGATCCTGCTCTCCAGCTACGAGCGCTACGAGCGCTCGGCCCACGTGGCGAGCTTCGCGCAGCCGGGTGGCGACGCCTCGGCTCGCGAGGGATGGCGCATCGCCCTGTCGCTGCTCTGTGCCGAGCGCGGCGCGGACGAGGCGAAGGCCCTGGCCGAGCAGCTGAGGCTCTGCACGCCCGCCGAGGCCACGGCCGTCTGCGCCATGGTCAGCCGCGGCCTCAACACCGTGACCTCCACGAGCGCGGGCCGGCTCTTCGACGCCGTGAGCGCCCTTCTGGGCGTGCGCCTGGCGTCGAGCTTCGAGGGCGAGGCGGCGACGCAGCTGCAGTTCGCGGCGGATCGCCTGGACGTGAGCGAGCGGCCTGAGGAAGTTCTTCTCGACAGCGAACGCCTGCGCGAGGAGGACGACGAGCTGATTCTGGCAAGCGACACACTCATCTCGCGAATCGTGGAGGGACGCCTTGCCGGCGAGAAGACCGATCTTCTTGCCTACGAGTTTCACCTGGGACTTTCCGAGCTGGTGGAGGCGGCCTGCCTGGAGGTGCGTTCGCGCACGGGCGTCAAGGCCGTCGCGCTCACCGGCGGCTGCTTCCAGAACACCTTGCTGCTCGAGCTTTGTTGCACGCGGCTGCGTGCGCAGGGCTTTGACCTATATCTGCACAGCCTCGTGCCGCCCAACGACGGCGGCATCGCGCTGGGGCAAGCCGTTATTGCGGCACATCTCGTAACCCATCGGGGCGAATCTGGCGCGGATGCGCCGAGCCCCGCAAACGCACTTGAGAGGAGCTAGACATGTGCGTAGGACTTTCTGCCAAGGTCGTCCGCATTCAGGACGGCACCGCGCTCGTTGACGCATCGGGCGCGCGCAAGGAGATTTCGGTCGCGCTTATGGACGACCTGGAGCCCGGCGACTTCGTGATGGTGCACGCCGGCATTGCGATCGCGAAGATCTCCGACGAGGACGAGCACGAGACCGACGAGGTCATGGAGGCACTGCTCAATGAGTAACGATGCCAAGCAGAGCGCCGCGGAGATCTTGACGTCCTACGACGGGCGGCCGCTGCGCATCATGGAGGTGTGCGGCACCCACACGCACGAGATCTTCCGTCTGGGCATCCGCAAGCTGCTGCCCGAGCAGGTGGACCTCATCAGCGGGCCGGGCTGCCCCGTCTGCGTGACGCCGGTTGGCTTCATCGACGAGGCCATCTGGCTGGCCGAGCGCGGCGTGACCATCACCACCTTCGGCGATCTGGTGCGCGTGCCGGGCACCTCGTCGAGCCTGGCCGAAGCGCGGGCAAACGGCGCTCGCGTGCAGGTGGTCTACTCGCCGCTTGACGCCGTGGCCTACGCGGTCGAGCACCCGGAGGAGCAGGTCGTCTTTCTGGCCGTGGGCTTCGAGACCACGGTGCCGGCGGCTTGCCTCGCCGCCGATAAGGCCCTGAACGAGAAGGTCGAGAACTTCTCGCTCTTGACTGCCAACAAGACCATGCCCAACGCCTACCAGGCCCTCAAGGGCTCGGCTGACGTCTTCCTCTACCCCGGGCACGTGCATGCCATCACCGGCACGGCGCTCTGCGAGGAGCTGGTGGACGAGGGCGTGAGCGGCGTCGTGGCCGGCTTCACGGCACGCGAGCTCGTGACCGCCTTGGCCGTGGCCGTGCGCAAGGGCGGCGAGGGCGAGCCCTTTTTCGTCAACGCCTACCCACGCGTGGTAAGGGCCGAGGGCACGCCCGGCGCGGTCGCCCTTATCGAGAAGGTCATGGAGCCTTGCGACAGCGAGTGGCGCGGCCTCGGCGTGATCGAGGGGTCGGGCCTGACCCTGCGCGACGCCTATGCCTCGGTGGACGCACGCAAGGTGCATCAGATTCCGCACATCGAGGGACGCGCGAACGCGGCCTGCCGCTGCGGCGAAGTGCTGCGCGGCGACTGCAAGCCCTCTGACTGCCCCGTCTTTGGGAAGGGCTGCACGCCGCAGCATCCCGTGGGCGCCTGCATGGTCTCGGGCGAGGGCGCGTGTTCCGCTTACTACCAATACGGAGGGAGCCTGTAATGTCAGGACAGGTAACGCTGGCCATGGGTGCCGGCGGCAAGCAGACGGCAGAGCTCATTGACGAGGTCTTTGCCACGCGATTCGACAGCCCGCTGCTCACGGCGGACGACGCCGCGGTGCTCGAGCGCCCGGCGGGTAAGATCGCCATGTCGACAGACGGCTTCATCGTGTCGCCGTCCTTCTTCCCCGGCGGCAACATCGGCAAGCTGTCCATCTGCGGCACGGTGAACGACCTGTCGTGCATGGGCGCGCGTCCGCGCTACCTCACCTGCGCCTTCGTGATCGAGGAGGGATACCCCCTCGATGACCTGCGCCGCATTGCCGACGCGATGGCCGAGACCGCGCAGGAGGCGGGCGTGGCCCTCGTGGCCGGTGACACCAAGGTGGCCGGGCGCGGGCAGGTGGACGGCGTCTTCATCACGACGACGGGCGTGGGCGAGATCGTGGAGGGCGCAGCTCCGGCCGGCGCTTCGGCTCGCCCCGGTGACGCAATCATCGTGACCGGTGACGTGGGCCGTCACGGCTGCACGATCCTGCTCGCCCGCGACGAGTTCGGCATCGAGGCCGACGTCACGAGCGACTGCGCGCCCCTGTGGTCGAGCGTGGAGGCCATGCTCGACGTGACGCGCGACATCCACGTGATTCGCGATGCCACGCGCGGCGGCGTGGGCACCGTGCTCTATGAGATCGCGGGCCAGTCCAACGTGGGCATCTCGCTCGATGCCGAGGCCGTGCCGGTGGACCCGGCGGTTGGCGGCGTCTGCCGCATGCTCGGCCTCGAGCCGCTTTACCTGGCGTGCGAGGGACGCCTTGTGGTTATCGCTCCCAAGGAGGTCGCGCCCGCGCTCGTGGAGGCGCTGCGCGGCTGCCCGCACTCGGGCGGGGCGGCCATCATCGGTGAGGTGACTGACGAGCGTCCTGGCTGGGTGGTCATGAACACGCAGATCGGAACGCAGACCCTGCTGCCGCAGCCGACGGGAGAGCTGCTTCCGAGGATCTGCTAGGGCTTTCGCGTGAGGCCCGGGGAAGGAGAGGCATGCTGAAGAGACTTGGACCGTCCGTCGTGTCTGCCGGCGAGGCCACGACGGCGCCCTTTCCCTCGAAGCTCGAGTTCAACCCGCCGGCGCACGGCGTGTGGAACATCGTGCATACCGGCATGCTCATCCCCGAGGCACACCAGATCTATATCTGCCCCGTCAACTGCCTGCGCGGCGTGGTGCTCACCGCGGCTGAGATGGGGGCGCAGGAGCGCTTCTCCTGCGTCGTGCTCAAGGAGCAGGACGTCACGCGCGGCACCGTTGAGCAGGTCACGCTCGACGGCATCATCGAGGCGCTGCGTAAGCTCGATGAGCTGCCGCCCTGCGTGATCGTCTTTCCCGTGTGCACCCACCACTTCCTCGGCATCAACATGGCGCACCTCTATCGCCAGCTTGAGCGGGAGTTTCCGCAGGTCGACTTCGTGCGTGCCTACATGGACCCCATCATGAAGAAGCACCTGCCGCCCGACGTGCGGCTTCGCCGCGCGATGTACGAGCCGCTGCGTCCCTGTAAGGCCGACGAGCAGCTCGTGGCCGTGCTGGGAAGCGACTTTGCCCTCGACGAGAGCTGCGACCTGCGGCACGTTCTTCTCGGCGGCGGCTATCGGCTGGTGGACATCCAGCACTGCCAGAGCTACGAGGAGTACCTTGCGCTCGCTCGCGCCGCGACCTTCATCTCGACCTATCCCAACGGGCGAAACGGGGCCGAGCGCGCGGCCGTGCGGCTGGGACGTCGCCACCTCTTCCTGCCGGGGAGCTTTGACTCTGAGGAGATCGCCGCAGAGCATGCGCAGCTTGCCGAGGCGCTGGGACTGGCGGCGATCGACGTGACGAGTGAGATCGAGGCCTGCAAGCAGGCGCTCGCCCAGGCGCTTGCGATCATCGGGCAGACGCCCATCGCCATCGACGCCTCTGCGCATCCGCGCCCGCTCGGACTGGCGCGTCTGCTGCTCGAAAGCGGCTTCGACGTGCGCGAGGTCTACCTCGATGCCGTCATGGGCGAGGAGGAACCGGCGCTGGCCTGGCTGCGCGAGCATGCCCCCGAGGTAGAACTCTCATCGATCATCTTGCCTGACCTGCGCGTTGCCGAGCGCACGCGCGAGCAGGAAGTACTTGCCATCGGACAGAAGGCCGCGTGGTTCACGGGCAGCTCGCACTTCGTCAACCTTGTGGAAGGTGGCGGACTGTGGGGCTTTGACGGCGTGCGGCGCATGGCCGCGCTGATGGTGGATGCCTTCGAGCACGAGAAGGACCCGCGCGACCTTATCCCCCGCAAGGGCCTTGGCTGCCCCAGTTGCTTTTAGGGCGTCGGGCGCGGGCGTAAGCATGGGCGTGAGGGAATTCTTGTTTTGAGGCCAACGATCGACGAGGAGCTTGGCATGGGACGCACAAACCACCTGCTTCCGGTCTATACCGGCGACGTTTCCGGCGCCTGCTCGGCCCTGTACGAGCTGGGCGGCATGGTGGTCATCCACGACCCGTCGGGCTGCAACTCGACCTACAATACGCACGACGAGACGCGCTGGTACGACCAGGACAGCCTCATCTTCATCACGGGCCTAACTGAGCGCGACGCTGTACTCGGCAATGACGAGAAGCTCGTGCGCGACGTGGTTGACGCGGCGCTCGAACTGCGGCCGCGCTTCGTGGCCTTATGCAACTCGCCCATCCCCTGGATTAGCGGCACCGACTTCGCAGCGCTCTGCCGACTCATCGAACGACAGACGGGCATACCCTGCCTCTACGTGCGAACCAATGGCATGCACGACTACGTGGTGGGTGCCGGCAACGCCCTGGCCGAGATTGCGCGACGCTTCGTTGTCAGCACGAACGGCGTGTGCGCCGGAAGCGCCAATTTGCTCGGGGTGACGCCGCTCGACTTCCACCAGGCTGACGCCGTACAGCGCCTGCGCGACTTCGTGGAGGGGGCGGGCTTTTCCGTGAGCTCGTGTTGGGCCATGGGAAGCTCGCTTGACGAGTTGACACGAGCGGGCGAGGCCAGCGTGAATGTGGTCGTGTCGGCGGCGGGACTGGCGGCGGCCAAGGTGCTGCGCGAGCGCTTCGGCACGCCCTATGTGGTAGGAACGCCCTTTGTGGGCTATGCAGACCTGAGCGGTTTTCTCCCTGAGCTCGAACGCTCGATGCGGGAGGCAGTCGCATCGGGTGCGTGCCTGTATCCCTGTCGAGACGCTCGCTCTCGCTGTGATGACGGGAGCTGTTGCGTAATTGCGGATCCGGTAGCGGCCGGCTCGCTTGCAGCGGCGCGGGAGGCTGCCGGCCTTGGGAGTACGCGCGTGATCTGCGCGACCGAGGCGGCGCGCGAGCTGCTCGCTGAGAGTGACGTTACAGTAGACGGCGAGGAGCAGGTACGCGCGGCGCTTGCGCAGGCCACGACGGTCTTCGCAGACCCCTCCTTCAAGCCGGCACTTGCCAAGGACGCCGAGCTCGTACCTCTCCCCCATCTGGCCTTCTCCGGCCGCGCCGCCCTCTCCGAATGAGTCAGTTACCGTAGTCCTTTTTGACTCATTCACTTTTTGATATGGGCGGGGGCCCGGGGTGAGTCAGTTACCGTAGCCCTTTTTGACTCATTCCCGAGGGGCGGCGCGGAGGCCTGAGCGAACGTTCTGCGGCAATGAGGAGCGAAGCGAGCGAGTCCCGCAGCTGCCGCGCCTTAAGCGACGAATGTTCTTGCCGCAGAGTTCGCTCAGGCCTGCCCGCCGCCCCTCGGGAATGAGTCAAAAAGGGCTACGGTAACTGACTCACCCCCGAGCCCCCGCCACTCGCAGAATTTCTCGTAATTCTACTTTCTAGTTTTCATTACTAGGTCTATCATTTTAATCAGTTGATAGAAGGGAGTTGCCATGTCAGCAGCCAAAGCAAGCATCCAGCGCGCCTACAGCATCGGCGAGGAAATCGCCAACTCGATCTCGCACGGCATTGGCTTTGCCCTCGGGGTTGCCGCCCTTGTCCTTCTCATCATCACTGCGGTCGGACACGGTGGCGGCGTTCGCACGGCCGCGGCCCTCTGCATGGGCATTACGCTCATCGTTGAGTACCTGCTCTCGACCCTCTATCACGCCATCCAGACGCCTCGCGCCAAGTCTGTCCTGCGCGTGCTCGATCACTCGGCCATCTACCTGCTCATTGCCGGCAGCTATGCCCCCTTTGCCCTTGTCACCCTGAACGACGCCGGTGGCCAGCTCCTGTTTGCCTTTGTCTGCGTCCTCGCTGTCGCGGGCGTTGTTGCCGAAGCCATCACGCGCGAGCGGCAGTCCAAGTGGCTGACCATCGCCCTGTACCTTGCCATGGGTTGGGCCATCGCCCTGCATATCGGTGACCTCTACCACCTGCTTGACAGCCCCGCCTTTTGGCTTCTGTTGGGCGGTGGCATCAGCTACACCATCGGCACCGTCTTTTATGTCATGAAGGGCATTCCCTACATGCACTTTGTGTTTCACCTGTTCGTTCTTGCCGGCTCGGTCTGCATCACGCTCTCAGCCCTCCTCTACGTGTTGTAAACTGGGGTTTCTTTCAGAAATCCGCTGTGGCGGCATATCCCGCGCCACGGTTACACGCAGTCGGAGGTGGCCATGTACACGATCCATGAGCAGACGTGGGACTTTGTGGAAAGCACCATCATTCCGCAGTACCCCCATGTGCCCATCGAGCAGACCAGGGCCTGGGCATCCTATCAGCAAACCATTGAGGGACGAACTCCTTGGGGCGTACTGTCCATCGCTCGCGACGGCGTTGTAGCGGCTTACGTCTCGCTCTTTGACTACCAGACTCACGGCTATCACTACCTGCGCTCGCACCACGGTCCGGTGTGGGTTGAGCAGCCCAGCGAGCAAGAGGAGCGCGAGGCGCTCGAGGCCCTGCGCGACTTTGTTCGTGCTAAGGACAAGCGCCAGCTCTTCGTGCGCCTTTCCGTTGATGCCGACCTCGACATCTGTCAGCCGGTGCTGTCGGGCATTCCCTACGACACGACGGTTTTTGTTGACGTGACCGGCGGTGACGAGGAGATCTTGTCGCGCATGAAGACGCGCGGCAGGCGCGACGTGCGCAAGTCGCTGCGTGAGGCGCCCGTGACCTGCGCCGACGAGACCGAGCAGGCACTCGAGTCCTTCCGCGAGTACTACGCCGTCATGGAGGACACCGCGCAGCGTGACGGCTTTACGCCTGCGCCGATCTCTGACTACGAGCAGATGCTCGCCTGCCTGGGCAAGGAGCACAGCCGTGTGTTCGCCGCTCGTCTTGAGGAGACGGGTGCCGTCTGCGCATGGTCGCTTTACACCATCTCGGGCACGCTTGCCACGCGCTACTACGCCGCCTCTGCCACCGAGGTTATGCGCCTGCACGTGGCTGATCGCCTCTGCTACTTCGAGCTCTGCGAGGTCGGTCGAAACGGCATCGTTGACGTTGACCTCATGGCCGTGGGCTCGGACTTCTGTCCGCAGCTGAAGGGCCTCAATGGGTTCAAGTGCAAGTTCGCGAAAGAGACCGTGCGCGTGGCTCCCGACCGCGACCTGCCCGTGCGCGCAGGCGCGTACGGCCTGCTCGTTACGGCGAAGTCTCTGCGCTCCAAGCTGCGCGGAGAGTGAGTCAGTCACCGTATGAGTCAGTTACCGTAGCCCTTTTTGACTCATTAACTATTTGATATGCAAGGCGAGCCAGCCGCCCCGGTGCGGGCGACGGCGGGAGCGCCTGCGCGAACTCTGCGGCAAGAACGTTCGTCGCTTCGGCGCGGCAGCTGCGGGACTCGCTCGCTCCGCTCGCTCGGACAAGTCCTCGCTCCCGCCGCACCTGCGCTCCTCACTGCCGCAGAATGTTCGCGCAGGCGCTCCCGCCGTCGCCCGCACCGGGGCGGCTGGCTCGCCTTGCAAATCAAAAAGTTAATGAGTCAAAAAGGGCTACGGTAACTGACTCACTCAAGGTCGATCGTCTCGCCTGGTCTGACGAGAAGGGCGTGAGGCGCACGGTCGGCGAACTCGCGCGCGGGCTTCTCGCCGTAAGGATGCACCGGGTTCATGTGCACCGGTATGTTGTGGCGCGCGTCGACAGTGCGAGCGCAGTTACTCGCCTCGACGGGTGTCATGGTGTAGATGCTGTCGCAAGGCAGGAAGGCGTAGTCGATACCGCGCTGCGCAAGCTCCTTCATCTGGTCCGTTGGGCCCGTATCTCCCGAGAAGTACAGGGTCAACCCATCCACGCTCACGAGGTAGCCCACGCACTCTGCCTTGGGATGGTGATGGTTGTAGGCTTCCACCGCCTCGACCTGCACTGCTCCGTCGAGAAAGTCGCGGGAAAGGTAAGTCTCGGCTGAGGGGTGGCTATCCCCGTTTTGCCAGACTTGGCAGCCAGAGGCGTGAGGCATCTTGTCTATAGCGGTGTGATCGAAGTGCTGGTGGGTAACAAGCACAAGGTCGGCGGGCTTCTCGTAGCCTTCGTTTGACTCACTTCCCTGGGGAGACATAAAAGGGTCGATGTAGATGACCTTCTCCGCATTGGTCGTTAGCTGAAGCGACCCATGTCCCAGATACAGCAACTTCGTCACGGTGTCCTCCTTCTTGCGGAACTGTTTACGCTATAGCGCCGCGTCCCGATGCTGCGCTATTGTGTAGCCTACCCTTTCGAGACGGGAGCAGGCATGCGATTTGACTTTGAGAGCATTGTTGACCGACATGGGCACGACGCCATCGCCATTGATGGCCTTGGGGACGGTACGGGATTTTGCCCGGCACGCCCCAAGGAAGGCTTTGACTCCATTCCCCTCTGGGTCGCCGATATGAGCTTTGCCACCGCCCCGTCGGTCACGCGCGCCATCCATGAGCGCGTTGACCACCCCTTCTTTGGCTACTACCAATACAGTGATGCCTACTACCAGGCCATCATCGACTGGCACCGCAAGCGTAAGGGCGTGAGCGATCTGTCGCCCGAGCACATCAGTTACGAGAACGGCGTGCTCGGCGGCCTCGTGAACGCGCTCAGCGTACTCTGCTCGAAGGGCGACAAGGTGCTCGTGCACTCCCCTACCTACGTGGGCTTCACGAATGCCTGCGGAAAGAACGGTTACCAGCTCGTTCATAGCCCGCTGCGCCTTGACGAGCAGGGCGTGTGGCGCATGGACTTTGAGGACATGGAGCGGCGCATCGTTGAGCAGCAGATTCACGCGGCGATCTTCTGCTCGCCGCATAACCCCTGCGGGCGCGTGTGGGAGCGCTGGGAGATCGAGCGGGCCATGGAGCTTTTCGAGAAGCACGAGGTCTTCGTGATCTCGGACGAGATCTGGTCTGATTTGCTGCTCGACGGGCATGTGCATACGCCGACGCAGCAGGTGAGCGACTGGGCGCATGAGCACGTGGTGGCCCTGTACGCGCCGTCGAAGACCTTCAACTTGGCCGGGCTCATCGGCTCTTACCGCGTGACCTACAACCGCTGGCTGCGCGAGCGGCTTAACCGCGAGCAGGCGCTGTCGCACTACAACGAGCAGAACGTCCTCTCCATGCACGCGCTCATCGGCGCCTATAGCGAGGAGGGCGCCGCTTGGACCGACGAGCTCTGCCAGGTACTTTCGGACAACGTCAGCTATGCCTGCGAGCACATCAGCGAGCGCTACGAGGGCGTGCAGTGCGCACATGCCGAGGGGACCTACGTTCTTCTCGCCGACTGTCGCAAGTGGTGTGACGAGCATGGCGTGAGCTATGCGGACTTCGTGCGGCGTGGTTGGGACGTAGGCGTGACCTGGCACGACGGACGGCTCTTTGAGTGTCCCGGCTTCGTGAGGATCGCGCTCAGCGTGCCGCACACGCAGGTGGTAGAAGCCTTCGACCGTCTCGACCGCTACGTGTTTGAGCTGGAGGGGTAACGAGGGCTACCAGGCCTCCATCACGGTGAGAGCATCAGTCGGCGTCACCGTAGGAACGACGGCCTTCGACAACATGCCCTTATCCCACGTCACCACGAGGTCTGCCTTGGAACGCTGAGCTGCGGCGCGCACTAGGTTGTCTTCTAGATCACCGTCGAGATTGCGCCACTTTAAGGCAACCCAAGCATCGGAGCAATCCGCGCCAACCAACGTGCCCACTTCGCTCATATTGTCCACGGCTCCCCAAGCGATACGCTGAATTGCCCGAGCATCAGCCTCGCTTAGGACTCCATTCTCCGAACGCGCCCTCTGCTTGCCCTCCTGTCCCACAAGATAAAACACATCCCTGAGAGCAGAAATCGGGTAGACCAAATTCACACCGACCTTCAGCGCATAGTCGATAAAGGCACGCGACTCTTGGCCATGCGGACGATCGGGAAGGTACTGATCGAGCCAAACATTGGTATCAACCAAAATGATTCGAGATGTAGCACTCATAAGGTGCCCCTCTCCCGCATGCGATCGTAGAGAGCGTCAACATAGAGCTCTCGATCAGATTTCTCCTCACGAGAAACCGTCTGGAAATTGCCACCCAAAGATGCCAAACCTTCAGCAACAAACTTACGCCCCTCTTGCATGAGAAGGACCTTGTCTTGCCTTACAGCTTCGGAAGGGGCCTCCTCAACAAGTTCGAGCACCTGCTCGACTTGCCGAAGATCGGCTGCGCTACGGGTGATCTTTTTCCACAGGGCACGTATCAGTTCAGTAGGACTAATTCCCTCTTGCAAAAGGGCTCTGTCCCCCGCGGATTTAAGCGAGGCGTCAAGGCGTATGTTCAGCTGAGAAAGCGCCTGCGTCGTCATAACGACCACCTCCGTAAAAAAGATGCTAGCTTGCTAGCTATCATGTTAGCACCTTAGGAAGGTGTATGCAATTTGAAAACACCCCTCTTGCGAAGCCGGGTTGGGGCTTGGGGCAAGAGGGGTGCTTGCGCGTTCTTCTCTACTGCATCCGCAGCTAGAGCAGATGGCCGTAGCGCTTGATGTATGCGCGGCGCACCAGCATCACGCTGGCGGCGTAGCCGAGAGTGATGAGCGCGATGACGCCCAGCGTGGCGAGCGGCAGCACGGCCAGGTCGATGACGTAGCCGGCTGGCGTCAGGCACATGAAGGCCGCGACCGCGATGCCCGTAAGGCCGAGCGCGCAAATCTGCCAGGAGGCGCGGCTCCGCAGGAAGGGGATGCGCTCCGTACGCAGCAGATGCACCGCGAGCACCTGCGTGACCATGCTCTCGAGCAGCCAACCCGCTTGGAAGGTGCCGACGAAGCAGGCTTGCGCAAGCGGATTGCCCGCGAGCTCGCCCCACGTTCCGCCGCAGACCGCCGGGCAGACGAAGAGGAACATGACCACAAAGGTCACGATGTCGAAGACGGAGCTGATCGGGCCGAACCAACGCATGAAGGAGGCGATGGAGTCGGAGTCCCAGTTGCGCGGCGCGCGCAGGGCTTCCTCGTCCACCTTGTCCCAGGACATCGCCAGGCAGGTGATGTCGTAAACGAAGTTCAAGAAGAGCAGCTGCACGGCGCTCATGGGCAGGAAGGGCAAAAAGGCGCTGGCCACGAGCACGCTGAAGACGTTGCCGAAGTTCGAGCTGGCCGTCAGCTTGACGTACTTGTTCATGTTGGCGAAGGTGCGGCGGCCCGTCACGACACCGTGCTCGAGAACCATCAGGTCCTTCTCCAGCAAGATGATGTCGGCGGCCTCCTTGGCAACGTCGGCGCCCGTGTCGACGGAGACGCCGCAGTCGGCCACGCGCATGGCGGCAGCGTCGTTCACGCCGTCGCCCATGAAGCCCACGACGTGCCCATTGGCCTGAAGAGCGTTGACCACGCGCGACTTCTGGTCGGGCGTGAGCTTGGCGAAGACGGTGGTCTTCTCGACGGCCTCACGCAGCTCATCGTCATCCAGCTGCTCGACCTGGACGCCATCCAGCGCTCCCGTCACGTCGAGGCCGATGTCTTCGCACACGTGCACGGCCACGCGACTGGAATCGCCGGTCAGCACCTTGGTGCCCACACCGTGCTCCGCCAGGGCCTCGATAGCCGCGCCGGCGTCCTGCTTGGGCGGATCGAGGAAGGCGAGGTAGCCAATGAAGGTCATGTCGCACTCGTCGTCCACGGTAAGCTTACCGACGCCAGCGGGGTCGTCCTTGCGAGCGACGCCCAGCGTGCGCATGCCGTCGGCGGAGAGCTCTTGTCCGCGCTCGAGCACTTCTTCCCTCAGCATGTCGTTGAAGGAGAAGACCTTGCCGCCCAGCTCGACCGTTGAGCAGGCCGAAAGGACCTCCTCGAGCGCGCCCTTGGAGATCATGGTGGTGTGACCGGTCTCGTCGCCCACGACCACGCTCACGCGGCGGCGCTCGTAGTCGAAGGGCAGCTCGTCAACCAGGTAATTCGAGGCCACGAGCTCGTCGTCGTTCAGGCCTTCCTCCTCGTGGGCGCACTTGATGATGGCCATGTCGATCAGGTTGAGCATGCCCGTCTCGAAATGGCTGTTGAGAAAGGCGTGGCGCAGGACGCGCGAGTCCTCGCGGCCCGTCACGTCGAGATGGCGCTCGAGGACCACGCGATCCTCGGTAAGGGTTCCGGTCTTGTCGCAGCAGAGCAGGTCGATGGAGCCCAGGTTCTGGATGGAGTCGAGCCGCTTCACGATCACGCGGCCACGGCTCAGCTCCACGGCGCCCTTGGCCAGGCAGGTGGTGACGATGGTGGGCAGCATCTCGGGCGTGAGGCCGACGGCCACCGACAGCGAGAAGAGCAGGGCATCGAGCCAGTCGCCCTTGGTGAGGACGTTGATGACAAAAACGATAGGCACGACGATGAGCATGAGGCGCACGAGCAGCATCGAGACCTCACGGATGCCGCGGTCGTAGGCGGTCTGCTTGTTGGAGCCGTCAAGACGCGAGGCAATGCTGCCGAGCTCGGTTTCGTCGCCCACGCGGACGGCCACGCCCACGCCGGTGCCGGAGATGACGGTCGTGCCGAGGAAGGCCAGGTCGTTCGCCTCGAGGGGCGAGACGAGGCCATCGGTCGGCTCGGGGCGCTTCTCCACGGCGTCGGACTCGCCCGTGAGGGCGGACTGGCCCACGAAGAGGTCTCGCGCAGCCACGATGCGCAGGTCGGCGGGGATGATGTCGCCCGCCGCCAGATGGATGACGTCACCCACCACGACCTCGTCGAGCGGAATCTCAACGCGACCGGAGGCCGTGCGCTCGACGCAGCAGGTGGTCTCGATGCTCTCGGCAAGGGCGGCCGCTGCGTCGGCGCCACGCGTCTCCTGCACGAAGCGCAGGATGACCGACACGAGGGCCATGGCAGTGATGAGCAGCGGCGTGGCTGGATCTTTGGAGCCGGGCGCCGCGAAGACGACGTCAGTCGCGAAGGACACGCAGCCCAGCACCAGCAAGATGAGAACGAACGGATCGGAGAACGACTGCAAGAAACGCAGCAGGGCCGGCGTGCGCTCGGCCTGGGTCATCTGGTTTGCGCCATGCTCCTCACGCGAGGCCTCGACTTCGGCATCGGTAAGGCCGCCACGCCTACGTCGTCGACGTCGAGTGTGGCGACGTAGGCCAGCCAGGTCTGCTCCATCGCGCCGGACGGATTGCTACGCTGAAGACGCTTCTTCTCCCACTTGGTCATAGACCCTCCCTTCGGTGCATGCGAAAGGCACGCACCTCATAGCGGTGCGCCACGGGAGCTCATATGAGACGGGAGGTTCTTGTTCTTGTCGCAAGCGCGCGGATGCGCGAGGCTACCAGCTCAGATGGGCCTCCATGGCACAGTTGGATATGCACGGTTTGCCACTATCGGATTCCATGGAGCACCCCCTTCAGTTCGCTGGATATGACCAGTGAGACTATACCCTTGTAACACAAGTTAATACAAGCGACTCTTGCAGACGGTAGGAAGGTCCAGCCAAACTGTGACATTACCAAGCCGTTTTTGTCACAAAATGGTTTGGGGGTTTCCGGGCCGTTTTTGTCACAAAATGGTTGGAGGGGTTCGCGAGATGGATTAAGGGGCGGCTCTCCTTTTTGTGGAGAACCGCCCCTTTTACCTTTACTCGTCTTCTTTGCGTGGACGACGCGCGCCGCCCGTCTTGTAAGCCGTGTGGTCATCGTCTTGCGGCGTCTGATCAGGCTGCTGAGGCTGCGTCGGCGCCGCCTGCGGTTGCTGAGGTTGGGGCTGCTGCTGGGGCTGCGCCGGAGCAGCCTGGGGCTGACCCTGTTGCACCCACTGCGGCTGGGGCTGCCGCGCCATTTGAGGCTGGACCTGATTGGGCCACTGGACGCGCTGCTGGGCCTGTGCCGCCTGCTGAGCCTGCATCTGCTGGTATTGCATCTGCTGAGCCCACTGGGCCTGCGCCATCTGCTGGGCTCTTTGCGCCTGCATCTGCTGGGCCTGCATTTGCTGCACCTGCATCTGACGATATTGGGCCGCCATCTGGGGCGTCATCTGCTGGAACTGGCCAAAGCCTTGCATCTGCTGAGGCTGCATGGGCTGCTGCAACCACTGTTGCGGCATACGCTGTTGCTGCATCTGTTGGGCCTGCATCCACTGCTGTTGCACCTGCTGCTGCATCTGTCGCTGCATCTGCTGGGCCTGTGCCGCCTGCTGAGCCCGCATCTGCTGGGCATACGCAGCCTGCTGGGCCTGCATCTGCTGAGCCTGCGTGGGCTGCTGGGCAATCGCCTGCTGCGGTTGGGCCTGCGGCTGTGGCTGAGCTTGCGGCTGCGGCTGAACCTGGGGACGCGCCTGCTGCGGCTGGGCCTGGGCTTGAGGACGTGCCTGCGGCTGGGCCTGGGCTTGGGGACGCGCCTGCGGCTGCGCCTGTCGCTGCGGCTGGGTCTGCGGCTGCGTTTGCGCCGGCGCCTTCCCAGCCTGTGCCATGCGCAGCTGAGCTGCCTCCCTGGCAGTCATCGTCTCAGGCTTCGCGGCCTCCTGCGTCGCTGCGGCGGGTCCGCTCGGCCCCTGCTGCTTCTGCTCGGTTACATCTCCCGAGCCCTCCTGGGGCTTCTCGGTAGCGTCGGTCGTCTTCTTGCGAATTCTCTCGTCAGCCGGACCGACCTTGTCCAAGGCGTCCACCTGGACGACCTTGCCCCTCGGAATCGATTGAATCTCCTTGTCACCACCATGCACAAAGATGATGTCTTCCTTCTCGACGCCCCTCTCGCCAAAGGCCATGGCGATAAAGACGAGGACGGCAGCCGCGGCGATTACCGTAACGACCATGGCAAACATTGCGCCACCGTCGCCATTGTCGTCAGCGTCCTTTTCTTCGTCAGCGGCTTCGCTCGACTTCTCGTCGGCATCGCCTGATGACTTGGATTCTTTGCTGTCGTCCGACTTCTTCGTGTCGGAGCTCGAGCCGCCCGTCGTCTTCTCGGCATCTGACGAACCAGACGTCGCACCAGTCGCACCGCTCGCGCCACCCGTAGCCTTCTGGCCACCCTGCACATCATCATCCGTGCTGGTCTTTGAGCCGTCCATGGTGTAGAAGACCACGGTCTCATCGGTATCAGACGGCGTGCCCTCCACAACGGCACTCGGAACCGCATAGGCGGGAGTCGCAAGGCTTGCGCACATGACAATGGGGAGAAGCGCGGCCATCAAGCGGGCCAAAGGCTTCGCATCTCCGTACGGTCCCTCTTGCCGACGCTCGTCCGCCTTAGCGCAAACAAGCGTCTGAGCAGCCAAAACAACTATAAAAGCCATAGTCGCCACGATGGCGGGCCCGTCATAGGCGGCCAGCGCATCGAGCGATATGGGCAACGTGACGACCATAGGCGTCTCCCTCTTGGGTACTATCCGTTCTAGTAATGATACTTTATTTGTGGAGTATCGACCTTCCCCATGCCGCCCCAGCGGAGCGATTCGCCCACTCGATTTGCGACAGACGGTGGTAACTCGGCCTTTCGCGCTCATTCGCCCGTGCTACGATTGCCCCACGATTATCAGACGGAGGTCCCATCATGCATATCCCAGAGAACTATCTCAGCCCGTCTACCTGCGCCATTACCACCGCGGCCATGCTTCCTGTGTGGGGCTGTGCCATCAAGCGGGTGCGCGAAGACGTACCGCAAGAGAAGCTGCCGCTCCTTGGGGTGGCCGCCGCCTTCTGCTTTCTCTCCATGATGTTCAATATTCCGCTCCCCGGCGGCACCACCGGCCACGCCGTATGCGGAACGCTCGTGGCCATCCTCTTTGGCCCCTGGGCAGCCGTGATCGTTGTCAGCGTTGCCCTAGCCGTCCAGGCATTCTTCTTTGGTGACGGAGGCATCCTGGCCTTTGGCGCCAACTGCCTGAACATGGCCTTTATCCTCCCCATGGTGGGCTACTCGCTCTATACCCTGCTCAAGCGCCACCTCAAGGGCGAACGAGGCGAGCTCGTAAGCGCAGCCATCGCCTCCTACCTTGCGCTCAACGCCGCAGCGCTCGCCGCGGCGCTCGAATTTGGCATCCAGCCCGCGCTCTTTCACGACGCTGCCGGCAATGCCCTCTACTGCCCCTATCCCCTCTCGGTCTCGGTGCCGGCCATGTTGCTCGGACACTTGACGGTGGCAGGCTTTGCCGAGGCAGGCTTCACCGTTGGCATCCTGGCCTTCTTGAGGAGCACCGCCCCGTCCTTTGGCCTTACGGAGAAGAACGAGCCCTCGGGTAAGACCTCTGTCGCGATCTTCTCGCTCCTCGCCGTCCTGATTGCCGCCTGCCCCCTCGGCCTTCTCGCCACGGGAGACGCCTGGGGCGAATGGGGCCTTGAGGACCTCTCCGTCCAGGTGGGCTATACCCCAGCAGGCATGGACGGCGGATGGGAATGGAGCGCCCTTCTCCCCGACTACGCTGTGGGAAGCCTACCGGCATGGCTTGGCTACGTTCTCTCGGCCGTCATCGGGGTCAGCCTGCTCGTCATCATCTTCCGCGTCGCCGGCGCCCTCGCCAAACCGCGGCCGAGCTTTGACTAGCGCCCATGCCCAAGCTTGAGAAGCAAGGCCAGCTTCCCTCATGGCTCACCCAAGAGGAGCATTACCAGCCCACGAACGACCGTGACGGCTTCATAGCGAGAAGCGCGCTGTCAATCTCATCCGCGCTCGCGCGGCTTCGCCTGGACGGCGGCGCCGAAACGCCCCTCTCGCCCTCCGCCCCGGTGAAGCTCCTGTTGGCCCTCGCCTGCCTGCTCTTGGTTTCGCTCGCACGGAACTACCTGTTCGTGCTCATCGTGCTGGCAGGCGTGCTCGTGCGCGCCTGCCTACTGCCCCGAGCAGCCCTCCTGCGAGTGGTAACGACCTCGCTCAGCGCCGCCCTGCTCGCGCTGGTAATCATGCTACCGGCCATCTTGCTTGGACAGCCGCATTCCGCCCTCGGCATCGCAGGCAAGACGCTCACCTGCAGCGGCATCGCCATGGAGACGGCCCTGAGCACGCCTCCCGCCGAGCTGACCGGCGCATTGAGAAAGCTTGGCATGCCCAACGTCCTCATCATGACCCTCGACCTCACACTCAAGAGCATCGTGCGCTTGGGCGAGGTGGCCCTTGAGGCCCTGAGCGCCCTGCGCCTGCGCAGCGTGGGAAGAAACCAGCACAAGGACCTCTCCATGGGCGGCATTGGTGGCGTGGTGCTGCTGAAGGCCGCCGAGGCCGCCCAGCAGACGCACGACGCCATGCGCTGCCGCGGCTTCACGGGCAGCTACGATATGCCGCACTCCTGGCGACCGCGCGCGATCGACCTGGTCTGGCTCTGCCTGCTCGCCGTCCTTCTCGCCATCTTCTGCTACCTGCAAGGACTGATTGCCCCATGACCCATGTGCATAACCCCCAAAGCCTGCACCACACGCCCGCCCAGGACGCGCGGCCCCTCATTGAGCTGCGCGACTTCTGCTTTGCCTACGACGAGCTGGTGGCGCTCAGCCATGTTGACCTCGACATCATGGCCGGCGACGCCGTCGTGCTGATGGGCGACAACGGCTCGGGAAAGTCGACGCTGCTCAAGGCTCTCGTGGGCCTGATCTTTGCCCAACAGGGAAGCTACCGTTTTGACGGCGAGCTCGTTAACGAGAAGACCATGCGCGACCCCGCCTTCTCAAAGCGGCTACACCAGCGCATCGGCTTTGTCTTTCAAGATAGCGACGCTCAGCTCTTTTGCTCAAGCGTTGAGGACGAGATCGCCTTCGGCCCCCGTCAGATGGGCCTGAGCGAGCAGGAAGTGGAGAAGCGCGTCAGCGACACCTGCGAGCTCCTTGGCATCAGCCACCTGCGCACGCGTGCTCCTTACAACCTGTCGGGTGGCGAGAAGAAGCGCGTTGCCATTGCCTGCGTGCTCTCGATGAACCCCGACGCCCTCTGCCTTGACGAGCCGCTCGCCGGGCTCGACGCCAAGATGCGTTCGTGGCTACTTGGCTTTCTCGGGGAGCTCAAGGCTGCGGGAAAGACGCTGGTCATTGCCACGCACGACCAATCGCTTGCCGATGAGGTGGCCGACTACTTCGTGTACTTTGGCGACTTCCACGGCTACGAAGACCGTCCGCACATTCACCTGGGGCGCTGAGGCGGGAGGCACGGGCCCCATGAGAGGCCTGGCCTCCTGGCATCAAAAATGAAATGAGTCAAAAAGGTCTACGGTAAGTGACTCATTTCAGGGTTGCGTACATGACGGCCTTGATGGTGTGCATGCGGTTCTCTGCCTCGTCAAAGACTCGGGACTTCTCGCCCTCGAAGACGGCGTCCGTAACTTCCATCTCGGTGACGCCGAACTTCTCGGCAATCTTGGCGCCCGTGGTGGTGAGGGTGTCGTGGAAGGCGGGCAGGCAGTGCAGGAAGATCGAGTTGGGGGCCGTCAGCGCCATGAGCTCTTCGGTCACGCGATAAGGCTCAAGCTGCTCGATGCGCTCGGCCCAGACTTCCTCGGGCTCGCCCATCGAGACCCAGACGTCGGTGTAGACCACGTGCGCGCCGCTCACGCCGGCCTTGGGGTCGTCGGTCAGGGTGATGGTGCAGCCGTTCTTCTCGGCAATGGGCTTGCAGGCGTCAATGACGTCATCGCTCGGCCAGCAGCTCTTGGGACCACAGGCCACGAAGTTCAGGCCCAGCTTGGAGCAGACCACCATGAGCGAGCGAGCCACGTTGTTCTTGGCGTCACCCATGAAGACCAGGGTCTTGCCCTTGATGTCGTAGTTGAAGTTCTCCTGCACGGTAAGGATGTCGGCAAGCATCTGCGTGGGGTGCCAGAGGTCGGTAAGGCCGTTCCACACGGGCACACCGGACTTCTCGGCCAGCTCCTCGACGTCGGACTGCTTGAAGCCGCGGAACTCGATACCGTCGTACATGCGGCCGAGCACGCGCGCGGTGTCTTCAATGGACTCCTTGGTGCCCATCTGCGACGAGACGGGATCAAGGTAAGTCACGCCCATGCCGAGGTCCATGGCGCCGACCTCAAAGGAGCAGCGCGTACGAGTGGACGTCTTCTGGAAGAGAAGGACGACGTTCTTGCCCTCGAGGTAGCGGTGGGGCGTGCCCGTGCGCTTGAGGTCCTTGAGGTTCTTGGCAAGCGCCAGAAGGTACTCGATCTCTTCGGTCGTGAAGTCAAGAAGGCGCAGGAAGCTGCGGCCTGAAAGGTTTACGCCCATAGTATTTCCCACTTTCTGGCAGCAAGCGTGCCATAGGTGCTCACGAGGTGATTGTTGGATTATACCGTTTGCCTCGTCCGTGAGGTCAAGCGATACGCGAAGCCTCGGCTTTAGCCGGGCTCAGGCGACAAGAGCTAGACGGACAGGAGGGCCAGACGGTAGTAGTGAACGCCAATATGGTCGAAGTCAGAGAGCAGCGTGAGGTAGAGGGCGCCAGGGCCAGGCGAACAGATGCCCTTACTAATACGCTTCGTGTGGTTGGACGCCGCCTTGGACACTGCTTCAGAAATCGCGTCATACGTTGCGGAAGCCCTCTCGAACTCCTCCCTATCCCCCGTTGCGTAGGCCCTGACCGCCTCGGCCGAGATCTTATCGATAAGGGCCGTTAGCTCGCGCACTTCTTCCGCAGCCGCAGGGGAGAAGGACGCGTCGATGGCACCGATGCCCTCGGCACAGGACGCGATCTCCTCAGCATAGTCACCCACGCGCTCAAGGTCGGAAATAGAGAGCAGGGCCCTCGATAGGTACTCGCCGTCCTCCTCGCTCACGTACTCGCTGAAGAGCCTTGCGATGTAGCGCTCAAGCTCACGATTGAGGAAGTTGATGTCCTTCTCGACCTCATTAAACTGCTCCTTGTCGGAGAGGTCGTCGGTTTTGATCATCTTCGAGCACGACTCGACGTTGCGCATCGTGAGGCCCGCCATGCGGAGGATCTCGTTTTTGACCTGCTGCACCGCGATGGGCGGCGAGGGGAGAAGGGCATCGTCGATGTAGGCCACCATGGAGACGTGCTCCTTCGGCTTCGGGTCGTCCGGGATGATGCGGCAGACCAAAGCGACCAGGGCATCCGTAAAGGGCAGCACCAAAAGGACCGTCACCACGTTGAAGACCGTGTGGAACATGGCGAGCTGAATCTGTATCGGCAAATGCGAGAAGACGTCGCCAAAGATGGTCCCCAGCGTGACGGCTCCAGCCGTGCCGATGAGGAGGAACTCACCGATCAGCATGAACAAAAGCACGCCGGTGACGTTAAAGAGCAGGTGGATGAGGGAGGCGCGCTTTGCGTTCGCCGTTCCCGTGAGGCCTGCGATGATCGAGACCACGCAGCTGCCGATATTGGAGCCCATGGTGAGGAAGATTCCCTGGTCGAGGCCGATAAGACCAGCGAGCACCATGGTGATGCAGACAGACGTCATCGCGGATGAGCTCTGGACGATGGCGGTGAGCACCGTGCCGATAAGCACGAGAAGCAGGGGGCTCGTTATGCTCGCCAAAAAGGCCGTCACCCCGTCACTGCTCGCGAAGCCTTCCATGGCGCCGCTCATCATGCTGAGACCCACGAAGAGCATGCCGAAGCCACAGAGGATGCCGCCGATGATCTTGCCTCGCTCCTTCTTGGCAATCGGCATGATGAAGGCGCCGATTCCCGCAAGCGAGGCAAATATCAGCGAGATCGAGATGGCCCCCTCGCCCGAAACGCCCCAAGCGACGATCTGGCCCGTGATGGTGGTTCCGATGTTGGCACCATAGATGACCGTCGCGGCTTGGGCCAGGCTCATGATGCCGGCGTTGACGAAGCCGATAATGATGACCGTCACGGCACCCGAGCTTTGGATGGCGGCCGTTCCAAGCGCTCCGATACCAACGCCCAGCATCTTTGATTTCGAGGCGACGGCAAAGAGATCACGCAGCTGGGAGCTTCCCAGCGTCTCGAGGTTTGTGCTGAGCATCGTACAGGCAGCGAGAAAGACGCCAATGCCGGCCATAAGCGTCAGCAGCGCCGAAATGACGTTAACGTCAATCACGATCTATCCCTTCTCACGAGGACAAGGTCACCGGGAAAACTAGACACAAAAAAGCACAAATTAACGTGAGTTTAGCAGTCAACCTCGCCACATGCCGCTCAGGAGCTATAACGCTACGTTCAGGCCGCTACATCTATTATTAGATGATGCAATATGTGATACTAGATAGTATTTTGGAGAGACTTGTATCCGGGCGAAAGGAAGCAATCATGGCCCAGAGCACCTTAGTGAACTATCTCAACTTCAAAGACTTCCTCGAGGGAATGGCCGCCGACCGTCCGCACGCCATCATGTTCCTGTGCGAGCGTGACAGCAAGTACTGTCGCGTCACCTGGCAGGACTTCGTGGATGACGTAAACGCCCGCACCGAGGAGCTGCGAGAGCAGGGTTCCTCCTGCATCGCCATCATGTGTGATGGCACCTACGAGTGCGTACGCGAAATCTTTGCCGCAAACCTCGCCGGGCTACAGATCGCCATGCTCGACTCGGCCGTTGACGACGCACTTCTCACCCAGCTCTTGCCCTACGTGGACGCGGACGCCCTCTGGTGCCCCAAGCCCGAGCGT